>NZ_VWOH01000002.1 GCF_009268075.1 'Cynodon dactylon' phytoplasma
ACTTTTAAAAAGTAGTTAATTTTAAAGGTTGAACTTGGAAAGCCGGATGCATGGAGACATGCCTGTCCGGTTTGGGTGAGGGCTTATTGAAACCTAGTTATTTTATTTTTAAATTAACAAAGGCGCAATATTTCTATTCACATTCAGAGGGTCCTAGGTTCGAGCCCTAGTATAGGCGCCATGTTTTTATTTTTTTTATTTTATTATTTTCAAAAATAGTTTTTATATTTAATTTGAAAGTAAAATAAAGAGAGGAAATCTATAAATGAATTCTAAAACTTTTAAAACTATTTTTGAAAATAATTTATTGACTGTTGAAATTGATAAATTAGCTAGACAAGCTAACGGAACTGTTTTAGTTAGTTATAATGATACTGTTATTCTTAGTGTTTCTATAATGAGAGAACAAAAAAATAAATTAAATTATTTTCCTCTAATGGTTTTATATCAAGAAAAACTTTATGCAGCAGGAAAAATTCCTGGTAGTTTTTCTAAAAGAGAAGGAAAACCATCTGATCAAGAAATTTTAAATGCAAGATTAATCGATAGATCTTTGAGACCTTTATTCGATATAGAAATTAGAAATGAAATTCAAATAGTTAATACTGTTTTAAGTAGTAATTTTGATTGTAATAATGAAGTATTTGCTATTTTATGTAGTTCTCTTTCTTTAATAGTTTCTGATATACCTTTTGAAGAACCTGTTTCTGCAGTTTGTATAGGTAAAATAGATAAAAAATTAATTATTAATCCTAATTCACAACAAAAAGAGAAATCCGAATTTTTATTAATATTATCTGGTACTAAAGAAAATTTAAATATGATCGAATCTATAGCTAAAGAATCTTCCGAAGAGGATTTATTAGAAGCAATGAAGTTAGGTCATGAAGTAATTAGGGAACTTTGTTTTTTTCAAGAAAAAATAAAAAAAGAAATAAATCCTGAAAAAAAAGATATTTTAAAATTAGAATCAGAACAAAAATCAGAAATAGAAACAGAAATAGAAAAAGAAATTTTTCAAAATTATAAAAATAATATTAGAGATTTTTTTTATTCTAATAATAATAAAGTGATTTTTTCTAAAAAAGAGATTAATCAAAAAATTCAAAAAATTAAAAATTCAATTTTAAATCAGTACCAAGAATTTCAAGAAAATGAAGGAAAAATAAAAAATTTTTTTTCTTCAGAACAAATAAAAGAAAAGATTTTTAAAATAGAATCCATTTTAGATAATTTATTAGTTGATGAATTACGTTCGATGATTATTAATAAACAAAAAAGAATTGATCAAAGAGAATTAGATGAAATTAGACCTATCGATATTCAAATAGGATTATTGCCTAGAACCCATGGTTCTGCTATTTTTAATAGAGGCGAAACACAAAGTTTGGCTGTAGTAACTTTAGGTAATTTAAATGAAAGCAAAACAGTTGATGATTTGTCTGAAGAGGAAGAAAAAAGATTTATTTTACATTATAATTTTCCTGCTTTTTCTGTCGGCGAAATAGGAAGATATTTAGCTCCAACTCGAAGAGAAATTGGCCACGGAATATTAGCTGAAAAAGCTTTATTAAATGTTTTACCTTCTGAAGAATTATTTCCTTATACTATTAGAGTGGTATCAGAAATTTTAGAATCTAACGGTTCTTCCTCTCAAGCAACTATTTGCGCAACTTCTTTAGCTTTAATGGATGCTGGAGTACCTATCAAAAGATCTGTAGCAGGAATTTCAATTGGTTTGTTTTATGAAAATGATAAAAATTATTTTCTTTTAAGTGATATAAATGGTTTAGAAGATCATGCTGGAGATATGGATTTTAAAGTATCTGGAACTAAGAAAGGTATTACTTGTTTACAAATGGATATTAAAATAAGAAATATTAATTTTGATATTTTAAAACAATCATTGCAAAAAGCAAAGATAGCAAGGCTTAAAATTTTAGAGAAAATGGATTCAATTATATCTCAATCAAGAAAACAAGTTTCTTTTTACGCTCCTAAAGTAAAAATAATTAAAATTAAAACAGAACAAATTCGAGATGTTATAGGAACAGGCGGAAAAATTATTTCTCGTATTATTGATAAGTATGATAATGTTAAAATAGATATTAAACAAGACGGAACAATATTAATTTTTCATCAAAACGAAGAAATAGTTCAAAAAACAGCTGATTATATTTTAAATTTAGTTAAAGATATTAAAATAGGAGAATTTTATAAAGTAACTGTTTTAAGATTTTTGAATGATAAAAAAGGTCAACATTTTGGAGCCATTGTAGAAATTTTTCCAGGTGTAGAAGGTTTTATTCATATAAGTAAGTTATCACATTATAAAGTTAATAAAATGGAAAATTTTATTAATATAGGAGATGTAATAGTTGTGAAATGTATTAGTATTAATGAAAAAGGTCGTGTTGAGTTTTCTTTAAAAGAATATAATGATAAAAAAAATTAGTTTTTTAACTAAAAAGTACTTTTTTTGTTTAATTTTTGTTAAAATAATACTGTTAAAATAACATAAGGTGATCAAGGTTTAGTATTTTAAATAAATATTAAGTTTAGGAAAGTCCATGTTAGCACATGTTTCAGGAATAACATGTAGTGTTTGTGCTTAAGAAAAAAATAACTTAAGGTACTTAATTTTATTGAGTAACGGCTTTTTTAGATTCTAAGAACTTATTTTTATAAGTTTATGAAAATAAAAAAATAAAGTGCCACAGAGACGAGTTAATTAGAAATAATTAAGTGAAACGCGGTAAACCCCTCAAGCTAATAATCCAAAAAAAGGTAGGAGCACATAAAATAAACTTTTCCTGATTTTATTAAAGTTATTTTTATGCTATTTAAATTGAATTAAATAGAGATAAATGATCACACTTATTTTATAAAATAATTATTTTTGATTATTTTAAAAATAAGCACAGAACATGGCTTATGCATGTTATTTTTTAAAATAGAATCTTAGTCATAACAAAGATTCTATTTTTTTTATAAAAAAATAAAAATATCAATTAAAAGGATTCATTTTAATAAAAAATATGATTAAAAAAGATAAAAAATTAGAACATTATAAAGTTAGATTAAAAAAAATAGATATTTTAAAAAAATTAAATATACATCCTTTTATAAATAAATTTGTGAATTCTCATTTAATTTCTAATATATTTAATGAATATAATAATTATGAAAGAGAAGAATTAGAAGAAAAAAAAATTTTGGTGTCAGTTTCCGGTAGAATTATTTTAAAAAGAGATCAGGGTAAAACAGGTTTTGTTCTTTTACAAGATTTTGATGATTTTATTCAATTATATATAAATCAAAAAATAATATCGGATAAAGATTTTCAAATTTATAAAAATTCTGATTTAGGAGATATTATAGGCGTTATTGGTAATTTATTTAAAACTAAAACTAACGAATTAACAATTAAAGTTTCTCAATTTGTTCATTTAAGTAAAAGTTTATTACCTTTGCCTGATAAACATAGAGGATTAAAAAATAAAGAATATATTAGAAAAAAACGTTATATTGATTTAATAGTAAATTCTAAAACTAGAAAAATATTCATTACCCGTAATAAAATTCTTAAATCGATTCGAAATTTTTTTGATAGTAGAAGTTTTATAGAAGTAGAAACTCCGATTTTAAATTCTATATTAGGTGGTGCAGCTGCTAAACCTTTTATTACTCATCATAATTTTTTAGAATCTGATTTTTATTTAAGGATAGCTACCGAAATACCTTTGAAAAAAATAATTGTAGGAGGTATGAAAGCTGTTTATGAAATAGGCAGAGTTTTTCGTAATGAAGGGATGGATGCTAATCATAATCCAGAATTTACCACAATAGAAGCATATTTAGCGTACGCTGATATGGAAGAGATGATGAAATTAACACAGTCTTGTTTACAAGAAGTTTGTCAAAATATCTTAGGAACACTTCAATTTGAATATCAAAAAAATATAATTGATTTTAGCAAATTTTATAAATATGATATGTTAGATATTATTAAAGAAAAAACAGGCATAGATTTTAATATAGAAATGCCATTATCTAAATATCAGGAAATAGCATTAGAAAATGAAATTATTTTAAAGTCTTTTTATACTAAAGGTCATATTATAATTGCTTTTTTTGAAAAATTTGTTGAACCTTTTTTAATCCAACCTACTTTTATTTATAATTATCCTGTAGAAGTTAGTCCTTTAGCTCAAAAAAATTTTAAAAAAAAAGGTTTTGTAGAGAGATTTGAGTTGTTTATTAGCGGTAAAGAATTAGTTAACGCTTTTAGCGAGTTGAATGATCCCATAGAACAAAAAGAACGTTTTCAAGAACAATTATTACAAAAACAATTAGGAAATGATGAGACTGAAGAAATGGATGATGATTTTATTGAAGCTTTAGAATTTGGTATGCCTCCTACTGGAGGAATGGGGATGGGAATAGATCGTTTAGTTATGTTTTTGACTAATACTTCTAATATTAGAGATGTAATTTTATTTCCTCATTTTAAATTTCATAAAGAAAAAAAATAAAAAAATATTTTATAATGATTTTTTTATTTTTTCTTATAAATTATAAAGCATTTGAAATATGAGAGGTTATAAATTGTTTTTATTATGTTAGGTGTTTTTTATTTACAAACTTTTTATAGTATTATGAAAAGTATTGATTCTGTAGAGAATTTAATTAAAAAAGCTAAGAAAAACAGTTATGATTTTGTTGCTTTAAGTGAAGATGAAAATTTATATAGTATGATATATTTTCTTGATTTATGTGATAAATATAAAATAAAACCTATTATAGGAGTTAAAATATATTTACATTTAGATTTTGTTTTTCTCAAAGAAAAAATTGGGATTTTGATCTATTCTTTAAATGATACAGGAATTAGAAATTTAATTCAAATTGTTAATTTAATTAAAATTAAAAAAGATCCTAATTATATTCTATTATCAGAATTAGTTTTATTTCAAGAAGGAAATTTTTTTATATTATCTAACATAGATTTTGTTTTTTGTAATATTCTTGAAGGAGAAAAAATTAAACATATTTTATTTATATTAAAATCTAAAATAAAATATTTTTTTTTAGGTCTTTCTTTACAATCTGATTTTTTAGAAATATTTTCTAACATTTTTCTTTCATTATCTGAACAAATTAATATTAAAGTAGTTCCAGTACATAAAACAAATTATTTAGAAGAGAAAGATAAAGAAGTTTATGAATTTTTATTAGAATTATCCAATCAAAAACTAAATAAAAATTTTAATTTTAATTTTTTAGATAAAGATAAAATAAAAAAAAAATATCAAGTTTATTTTGATGATTATAAAGATATTTTTTTAGATTTAGATTTTTTTATAGAAAAAATAAAATATTCCAATAATATAATCAATTTTGTTAATAAATTACCATTTGATAAATCAGAAGAACCGAATCATTTTTTAAAAAAAATAGTTTATAAAAAATTATTAAAAAAATTTTCTGAAAAACCCGATCAATTACAAATATATTCTAAAAGATTATCTAAAGAATTAAAGATTATACAAGAAGTTTCTTATGCTGAATATTTTTTAATTGTTTATGATTTGGTATCTTATGCTAAAAAGAAAAAAATTTTAATAGGACCTGGAAGAGGTTCATCATCTAGTTCTTTAGTTTGTTTTTTTTTAGGTATTACAGAAGTAAATCCTTTATTATATGATCTTATTTTTGAAAGATTTTTAAATTCAAATAGAAAACAAATGCCAGATATTGATTTAGATTTTCCAGATGATAAGATAATTTTAATTTTGAATTATATAGTTAAAAAATATGGAATTCATAATGTTGCTAATATAATTACTTTTTACACTTTAAGTATAAAAAGTTTAAAAAATGAATTTAAAAAGAAAAAATTAAATATTAATATCGAAAAAATAAAAAAATTAGAAGGAATTCCTAAAAATATAGGGACTCATCCAGCAGGTATTATTATCAGTAAATATAATCTTTATGATTGTTTACCAGTTCAAAAAAATAACCAGAATAATAATCCTTTTTTATATCAAACTCAATTTGATATCAAACAGTTAACAAAAATAGGTATTAATAAAATAGATTTATTAAGTTTAAAAAATTTATCTTTTGTAGAAAAAATTTTAATAAAAATTCCTAAACAACATAAAATTAATTGGTCAGAAATTTCTTTAACAGATTCTGATACTTTTCGAACATTACAACAAGCATATACTAATTATATTTTTCAATTAGAATCTTCCAATGCTCGAAAAATTTTAAAAAAAGTTTTTCCAAAAAAATTTGAGGATTTAGTGGATGTATTAGCTTTAAATAGGCCAGGACCTATTATTTTTCTTAACGATTATATAAAAAATAAAAAAAATCCCCCCATTAATATTATTGATAAATCAATTGATTTTATAGTATCTAAAACTAATGGTATCATTTTATATCAAGAGCAAATTATGGAAATAGCTTTTCATTTTGCAGGATACAATTTGGGTGAAGCAGAATTATTTATGAAAAGTGTTACTAGTTTAAAAAATAAAAATTGTTATGATGATTTAATAAAAAAAAAATTTATTAATTCAAGTGAAAAAAAAGGACATGAACGTATTTTATGTTATAAGATTTATAATTATATTTTAAAGTTTTCTAATTATACTTTTAATAAAAGTCATAGTGTTGCTTATTCTTTGATAAGTTATCGTATGACTTATCTGAAAACTCATTTTTTTTTGTTTTTTTTTATGGTTCTTTTAGATGAAAATATAAAAAATTCGATCAAAACTTTTGAATTAATAACAGAAATAAGGTCTAATAAAAAGGTATTTTTTTTAAAACCTGATATTTTTTTAAGTACTTTAGAATATAAATTAGTAGAAAATAACAAAATTTTATTACCATTAACTACAATTAAAAATTTAGACGTAAATGTGTGTCGATTGATTATCCAAGAAAGAGAAAAAAAGCAATTTCAAGATTTTTATGATTTTAAATACAGATGTAAAAGAATTTTAAACAATATTATATTGAAAGATTTAATTTTTTCAGGTTCTTTAGATAGTTTTGGTTTTAAAAGAAAAACTTTATTTCAAAATGCAAATTTGGATTTTTTAGAAAATGAAGAATATTTTCGAAAAAAAATAGAGCAAGAAGATGAATATCCTCTGGAATATTTAAAAGCAGAAATAATTAAAATTTTTGGTTTTTATTTAGATTGTTTTATTTTTTAATTAAATGAATTAAATTAAATAAAGAAAGGTTAATTAATATTGAATGAATTGTCCGAATATATTTTTTAATTTTGTTAATTTTGTCAAAAAGACTTTTAATTATATTTTTTTATTATGTCAAAAAAAAAATAAATTTATAATTGTTGTTTCAGGTATAATAATTTTTGTTTTATGTTTAATTTATGGTCTTAAAAGAGATATTTACAAAAAAAATAATAATTATTATTGGAAAAATTTTCAGTTTGATTTAAAATACAATGTTAGTTATATTAGGTTTGAATTAGATGATATTGAAGAAGCTAGAGTAGATTATGAAAATAGATTCATCGGTATAAAATCTATGTTTTTAGGTATAATTATTTGTGTTATTTGGTTTAGTTTAAAAAAAGGATTAACTATTGGTATTAGTTTAGGTACTTTTTTAGGTTCATGTTTAGGTATTTGGATGTTTATTTTTTTTCCTTATTTGATATATTCATTAGAATTATTTATTATTAATCTTTTTAAGATTAGTTTTTGAAATTAAAAATATAGAAAGATATTTAAATAATAGAGTTAAAATTATGAAAATTGATTTTTTTAAAAAAATTGTGATTATTTCCGTTTTAGTTTCTCTCGCTATTTTATCTGACTTAGTTTCTGGAATGATTTTTTTTTCAATGCCTTTTGGTGGAAAAATTATGAAGCTTTCTTTCATTATTCTTTTTCTTTCAGGTTTTATTTTAGGTTTTAAAACAGGATTTATTATTTGTTTTTTTTATTCTTTTTTTCACATAGGGAAATTTTTTTACCGATTATCTTCTGTAGACAAATTATTTAATTTTAATTTGCAAGATGTTTTTTTAAGTATGTTATTTGATTATATTTTGCCTGATATAGTGATTAGTTTTTCTGGTATCAAACAAAAAGTATTAAATAAAAATATAAAAGATAAGTTTTATAATAAAAGTTATGAAATTTTTCGTATTTTAAAATTAATGTTTATTATTAGTTTTTTTAGATTTTTATTTTTTTTCACTTCTAGTTATTATGTTTATTTTTCTAAAATAAAATCTAAAATAGATATATCAAATAAAATAAATTATTTTATTAGTTTATTTAGTGGTGATAATTTATTGTTATTCTGTTTTTTATATTGTTTTATTCCTGTATTTGTAAATTTTTTTCTTAGTAGTTTATTTATTATTCTTTTTAATTATCGTATTAAAAATGCTTTAGAAAAATATAATTAATTTTTTAAAATTTTATAATGGAGTTTTTATGAATTTTCTAAATTTTAAACCTCCTAAGATTATTTCTTTTAATGATAATCATTTTGCAAAATCAATAGATAAATTATTATCAGAAGAAAATTTAAAAAAAGATTTTATAGAAGAATATGCTGTTATTTTATCTAATAATGAAGAAATAATAGGATTAATAGGACGTTATGCTAACAATTTACGTTGTTTAGTTGTAAATAGAAAATATCGTCAATATAATATAGCTAATGTTTTAGTTGGTTTTATGTCTAAAAGAATTTATCAAAAAAATTTTAGAGATATTTTTGTTTTTACAAAAATTATTAATTTAGATATTTTTCAAAATATGGGTTTTAAATTAATATTTCAAAATAATAGTTTTTGTTTTTTAACTAGTAGATATGATTTATTTGAAGATTATTTAAATTATTTATCAGAAAATAAATTTAAATCTACTTTTGATGATGATGGAAAATTAAATAGTGTTATTGTTATGAATGCAAATCCTTTCACTAAAGGACATAAATTTATTATTCAAAATGCTATAAAAAAAAGTAATTTTGTTTATGTAATTGTGGTTAAAGAAGATGTATCTTTATTCACATATCAACAACGTTTTACAATGGTAGAATTAGGTGTTAAGTATTTAAAAAATGTTAGAATACTAGAAGGTAGTAATTATATCATTTCAAAAAATATTTTCCCTTCTTATTTTTTCAAAAGCCAAGAAGAATCATCTGTAGAACAAATGTATTTAGATTCTTATATTTTTAGTGATTTTATAGCTCCTAGACTTAATGTAAAAAAACGTTTTGTTGGTGAAGAACCTTTTTCAAAAACTACTTTACTTTATAATAATGTAATGAATAAAGTTTTTTTAGAAAAAAAAATAGAATTAGTTATTATACCTAGAATGTTATTTCAGAGAAAAGCTATTTCAGCTACTCAAGTTAGGAAATTATTTATTCAAGGTAATTTTGAAAAAATTAAAAATTTAGTTCCAAAAAGTACTTTTAATTTTTTGAAAAAATTAGATTATTTAAAATATCGAACAGATCCAGATTTATTAAAATTAGTAGATAAAGGATTTTGATTTATTTTTGGGATAGTCAAAGATCAAATAAATAAATAAAAACTAATAAACAAAGAAAGGTGTTGTATATTTTAAATTATGTTAATAGATAACAATTATTACATTATTTTATTTTATTATTATACCAAAATAAAGGAACCAGAAAAATTACAAAAAGAACAGTTAGATTATTGCAAAAAATTAGGTCTTGTAGGAAGAATTATTATTGCTTCTGAAGGAATTAATGGTACTTTATCTGGTTTGCGTCAAAATATTGAATTATATATGCTTGATTTAAAAAAAAACAAATATTTTAAAAAAATAGAATTTAAAATAATAGAATACAATAGAAATGTGTTTCCTAAACTTGCTGTAAAAATTCGAAAAGAAATAGTTTCTTTAAAATTAAAAAAAGATATTTTTCCTGATATTAACAAAACATCTTATTTAGAACCAAAACAATTTTTTAATTTTTTAAAAGAAAAAAAAAATATTTTTTTGTTAGATGTAAGAAATATTTATGAATATAATTTGGGTCATTTTAAAAATGCTGTCAATCCTAATATCGAGAATTTTAGAGATTTACCAAAATGGATAGAAAAAGAAATTTTAAATTTTAAAAATAAAAAAACCCTTCTTTATTGTACAGGTGGTGTTCGTTGTGAAAAAATTTCTGCTTTGTTAAAAGAGAAAGGAGTTAAAGAAGTTTATCAACTTAAAGGTGGTATTATTAACTATAGTCAAGATAAACAAGTTCAAGGTGAATTATTTCAAGGTCAAATGTATGTTTTCGATCAAAGAATTGCTGTAAAAGTTAACAATAAAGAAAACGTAGTGGTGGGAAGAGATTATTTTGATCAAACTCCTTGCGAAAGGTATATTAATTGTTCTAATCCTGAATGTAATAAACAAATTTTGTGTAGTAAAAAGAATGAATTAGAAAAATTAGGAAGTTGTTCGATTCAATGCAGAAAAAATCCTAAAAATCGTTTTTTTAAAAATTAATATTTTTTTTTAAAAAAATTAAATTTTATTAAAAAAAAATAAGATATATAATATAAGATATAATCATATATAGAAAAGAGGTTTATTAATGTTTGCTATTATTAAGTCTGGTAATAAACAATATAAAGTTTCTCCAGGACAAGAAGTTTTTGTTGAAAAATTGTCTTTAAATGAAAACGAAAATTATTTATTTGATAAAGTTTTAGCTTTAGAGAATGATAAAAATCAAACTTTATTAGGAAATCCTTTTTTGAAAAATGTTAAAATAGAGTCTAAAGTTATTAAACAAGGCAAAGCAAAAAAGATTATTGTTTTTAAATATAAAAAGAGAAAAAAATATCGTTTAAAAAAAGGTCATAGACAATTATACACCAAATTACTTATTACTAAATTTATTTTTTAATAAATAATATGATCCAATATTTTTTTTATTATAAAAATAATATTATCTATAAAGTGACTATTAAAGGGCATGCTTTTTACTCTGACAGAGGAAAGGATATTATTTGTGCATCTGTTTCAACAGCTGTTTTAATGACTTTAAATTTGATAGAAATATTCAAATTACAAAAAAATATTAAATATAGTTTAAAAAAAGGAAACTTGATTTTAAAAGTTTTGATTCAAGATCTAATAATAGAAAATTTATTAAAAAATTTAGAATACTCTTTAAGAGATTTAAATAAGAAATATGTAAATAATTTAATAGAAAAAAAGTAAACAGAAGGAGTATAGTTATTATTATGTTAAGAATAGATATTCAATTATTTGCCTCTAAAAAAGGAGTTAGTTCTACTAGAAATGGTAGAGATTCTCATTCAAAAAGGTTAGGATTTAAGTTATCAGACGGACAGTATGCTAATGCTGGTTCTATAATTTTTCGTCAAAGAGGGACAAAAATATTTCCTGGAAAGAATGTAGGAATAGGAAAAGATCATACTTTATTTTCTTTAATTAGTGGCATTGTAAAATACGAAGTTAATAAAAATAAAAAGAAAAAAGTTTCTGTTTATTTATATGATAAAAAACAAAATTAAAAAAAAGTTTAGATAATAATATTTATGAATTTTATAGATAAAACAATTAATTTTGTCCAAGCAGGAAAAGGTGGAGATGGTATTGTTGCTTTTAGAAGAGAAAAGTATGTTCCTTATGGAGGCCCTTATGGCGGAAGTGGAGGAAATGGTGGTTCTGTTATTTTTATAGGAGATTCTGGATTAAATACTCTTTTAACTCTTCAATATCAAAAAAAAATAAGGGCATCAAATGGTTCTAATGGGCAAAATAAAAATAAAAATGGTGCTAAAGCTTCTGATCATGTAATTAAAGTACCTTTAGGTACTTTAGTATATAATAACGAAAATAACGAATTAATAGGAGAAATTATAAATCATGGTGAACATTTAGTTATCGCAAGAGGTGGTAAAGGAGGTCGAGGAAATTACTCTTTAGCTAATGCTAAAAATAGAGCACCTAATTTTGCTGAAAAGGGTGATTTAGGAGAAAGTTTAACTATTAGAGTAGAATTAAAAATTTTAGCTGATGTGGGGATGATAGGTTTTCCTAATGTAGGTAAATCTTCTTTAATTTCAACAATTTCTAATTCTAAATCTAGAGTAGATATTTATCCATTTACTACTTTAAAACCTTTTTTAGGAAGAGTTTTTTTTAAAGAAAAAAGTTTTACAATAGCTGATATACCTGGATTAATTAAAGATTCTCATTTAGGAAAAGGAATGGGTATTCGTTTTTTAAAACATATTGAAAGATGTAAAGTTTTATTATTTGTTTTAAGCGCAGAAAGCAAAAATGTTTATAAAGATTATTGTGATTTAATAATAGAATTGAAAAAATATAATAATATTATTTTGAATAAACCTCAAATAATAGCTTTAAATAAGATGGATTTACCAGAATCTCATAAAAAAATACCTCTAAAAATTAAAATTATTCCTATTTCCGTTTTAAAAAAACAAAATTTAGATTTATTATTAAATCAAATTGATCAATGTTTGACAAAAGATGTTAAAATTATTCAAAATATAAAAAAAGATTCTATAAAAGTATTTACATTAAACAATCAAGAAAATAATAAGAATAAAAAAAATGTTTTTGAAATTTTGAAAAATAATCAAGGTGTTTTTGTAGTTAATAGCGAAATAATTGAAAAATGGTTTTATCGAACTGATTTTAATAACGATGAATCTGTAAAAAGGTTTTGTTTTTTTTTAAAAAAAATAGGTTTAGAAGAAGCATTAATAAAAAAAGGTATGACTAATAAAGATAAAGTTAAAATTTGTAATTTGATATTTGAATTATTATTTTAATTGATTATAGAAAGAAAAAAATATTGTTATATGTTCAAAAAAAATCACCTTTCTTTACAAGAAATTGTTATTACCTCTTTTTTGTCTGCTCTTAATATTGTTTTTTATATATCATTATTTTCTGTAAAAAAGAATAGTCTTTTTCCTCTTTATGTTTTGAAAAAAGTTTCTTATAAATTGTTTTTATCTGACTTTTTTGTTTTATTATCTGCTATTCCTTTTTTATTTTTACCTTTTTATTCGAGAAAATCATTTTCATTTTTAGGATCTTTTATTTCTGAAGCTGGTTGTTTTTTTTTAAGAGGTTCTAAATATGCTTATAATCCTTTTGTTAGTTTTTTTTATGCTATTTGTTGGGGTATATTGCCCAATATTTTTTTTAAGAATAAAAAAAATTTTATAAAAAAGAAAAAAAACTTTTTTAGTATATATTTTTTTTTAACTATAATTATTTTTTTTCATTTTATTTTTTATACTGTTTTTAATATATTATGTGCAAATTATTTGTATTTGAAAGATTTATCGTGGAAAAAAAATTTTGATATAATAGAATTCTTATTCAAAAGATATTTATTTATTAGATTTTTTTTATTATTTTTATATTCTTTTATAATTACTTACTTATATATTAAATTGAGTAGTGTTATTTTAAAATATACATCAAAATACTACCAGCTGAACTAACATTTAAACTTTCTGTTTGGATTGATGTTTCAATATTTAATAAAAAATTAGATATTTTTTTAATTTCATTAGAAATTCCTAATCCTTCGTTACCTAGAATTAAAATTCTTTTTTTATGTTGATTTAAAAAAATATTATCTATTTTTTTTATATTAATATTTTTTTCATGAACACAAGCACTAAAAATAGTATATTTTTGTTTTATCATATTATTGAGAAAGTTATAAATATTACCTTTTTCTAGTGATAAATTAAAAAAAGCACCTTGACTAGTTCTAATTATTTTTTCATGATATAAATCAACTGAATCATGACTAAAAAAAACATGTTGAAATCCAAAAGCACAAGCGCTTCTTAACAAATTTCCTATATTTCCTGGATCTTGAATATTATCTAAAACCAAAATTTTTTGATTTATTTTCGGTTTTTCATTGTTAATTTTACAAAGAGCTATTTCAGGGAATAAAATTTTTTGTGGATGTATCTCTTTTAATAATTCTTTTGTTATTGTGATAACATTTTTTTTATTTTTTTTTTCATTATATAGACTATAAATTTGTTTAACTATTTTTTTTTTCCAGGCTTCTTCTATAGAGTGTTTTCCGAATACTACGAATTCTTTATAAAAAAGTCTGTATTTAGCAAATTTCACTAGTTTTTTTAATTTTTTGAAATGAATGTTTTTTTTAGATAAAATCATTTTTATTTAATATATTATTAATTATTAAAAAGATTTTTTAATAATGAGACCTTTTTTATTTTTTTATTAAAATTTAAATTATTTTTTTAAAAGTGTTTATTCATTACTCATAGTATAACTTAAAAATATAGAAAATAAATAAAATATAAAAAATAAATAATAAATTTTTTATTTGATTTAAAATTTTTAATAAATAATCCGAAAACTATATATAAATTAAAAATAAAAACTCTTTTTTAAAAAAAGAGTTTTTATTTTTAATTTATATTAAATACTTTATAATCGTATTTTATTTTATATTTTTTTGGTAAAAGAAATATTTTCTATACCAAGGCAAAAATCAAAAAATAAATTTTCTGTTGTATAAGAATACGTTTTAAAAAGAAACATAATTGGTATTTTGTTTTCATCAGGAGATTTTGTTATTTCTATATCTAAAACTAAATCCAGAACATTATCCGCATTGAATCTAGTGTGTTGTTGAGAACCAACATAAGAGTGACTTTGAGTATCATACACAAAACTATAAATAATTCTACTGTCTGGCTCATTAGAGCTTGTGTTATTTTTTAATTTTAATTTCTGTTGTCCTTCTTCAAATAATGATTCAAAATTGCACAAAGGTATATGAGCTGTAGAAGCTATACAATCTTGTTTTTGTACAGAAAGATAATTTAAATGATTTGGATTATCATAGTTAGGGAAAAGTTGATAAAAATCAATCGAAACATAAAAATTAATTAATATTTCTGAAAATTTATTTTGAATTTCGTTTAAAGAACTAACTCCTAAATGTTGAGGATAATTTAAATCTATTTTAATACTTTTTAAAATATCATAAAAAGAAGCTTCATTGCTATTTGAATTTAATTTATGATTTAGTTTTTCCAATTTCTTAATACTGGCTGAATTACTAGTTAGTTTTAAACATTTGGATGGATATCTATACGTAGATGTTGAAGGATTCATTGCAAATAAATGGTTTTGTTGAAAAATAAATAAAAATAAAATGAATATAAATTTAAAATAATTTTTATTTAAAAAAATATTTTTCTTAATATTATATTTATTATTTAATTTCATTAATTTAATTTATACACCTCATAATTTTATGATTTTTTATTTAAATTCAAAATTAAATTAAAAAATTGAAAAGTTTGATTAAATATTAAAATATATTCAAAAAACACTATCATTTTAATAATTTATAGATAAATGTCAAATTAAATATTAAATATTTATTATTTAATTATTCATATAAAATAATTTGATCTTTTTTGATTAAAATTTTTAAAGATTGACATTTAGCTTTTTTTGTATTTGTGATGTTTTTATTGTTTGTAATTTTAATAAATTTCAAGTAATCAAAAATTTTAGCTATTAGTAATAAACAAAATATAATCTAATTTAGTTAATTTTGCTAATAAAAAATGAGAAAACAAATTAGATAAAAAGAATTAAGAAGTAATTGAAAATTAATTAAAGATTCAAATTTATGTTCTGAATTAAATAAAGCATTTGTTAATTTTTAATAAATTTTGTTAAAAAAATATATTCATAATTAGATAATTCATAGTTAATTTAATATTAAAAAAATCTAAAAACTAAATTAATAAAAATATTAAAAAATATTAGTATAATCATTAAATTATTTAAATTATTAAATTTTTTTGCTGAATTTTTTGAAAAAAACATAATTTTAGTTAAAATTTGTTTTAATAATAGAATTTATTTTACGAAAAATAATTTTTTGTTGTTATCTCTTTAAAGTTATTTTTAATATTTAGTAAATTTTAATTTTAAAAAATTTTTTTTATTTTTATCATTTTTTATGATAAATAATGTCAAAATTTTAATATAATATGTTTGATAATTTTTTGTAACTTTATTTTAAATTTTAGTTATAAAAAATTATTTTTTTGCTTTATTAAGATTTTTTTTGAAAAAAATAAATTAAAAAAAGGATATCTAAGAATGAAAAAAAATAAAGATGAAAAAAATAATTTAAAAACTTATACTAAAGTCAATAATAAAGAGGGTGATATATTTAAAATTTATTCGGGTTTTGTTATAGGTGTTATTATTGGTTTTTGTATTATTTTCAATTTATTTAGTTTGTTAAAATCTTTTATAGATGAAAAATTATGTTCAAAAGAAAAATTGCTTTTTATTTTATTAGAAGAAACGGTAATCTTATTAAGAATTAGTTTTGTTTATATTTTTGCTAATTTTTTATATTGTTTTGTTGTTTATTTTAATCTTATCCCATCTAAGATTAATTTTTTTCAAAAAATAAAATATTTTAATTTAAGAAACTCTTCTGAATCTAATAAAGAAAATAAAAATTTTTCTGAATCTAATAAAGAAAATCTTAATATTTATTTTTATATTTTAGGTTCTTTTTTCATTTACTTAATTTTTCTTGTATTTTTAAATATTATCCAAATTTTTATTGATTTTGTGTTTAAAAAAGAAATAACAATAGATCAATTTTTGTGGATTACTTTTTTTTCTGTCATAATTTTTAATTATTATTTTGATTTTTTAAAGTATATATTACAGAAAAAAAAGATGAAAAATATTGAGAAAGAAAATTAAAATAAAGCAAATTCAAGTGAAAATTAATATTTTTAAAATGAAAGAAAAAAATAGACAATGTTTTTTTATTTAAATAAAAATAAATAATTTTTACTTTTTTTTATATAAAAAAAGTAGAAAAGTTTATATTTTTTTATTTTGTTTATTGGGTTTGATTTTTACTATTTTATGATTTTTTTAAAAAAAATTTATTTTAAATTATTATTTTATAAATATAATAACAAATATAGTTTTTTATATAGTCAACCTTATTTATAAAAATAAAATTTTTATTATATACAAATTAAAAATAATATATAATTAGTTTGTAAATATATTAGAAAGTTTTTTTAAGAATTATGAATTTTAATACCAAAAAAAAAAATAAATTTAATTTAATATTTTTATTTATTACAATTTTATTTTTAATATTAACTAATAATTATAAATTTGATTCAGTTTTTGCAGGTTTATTTCATTCCATACAAGACAAAGATATTGTTTTAAAAAATGTTCCTTCAGAAATTAAAAATAAAATAAAACCTTTTCAAAAGAAAATAGATTATTTGTTAAAAGAAAAAGATTTAATTGTAAAAGAATTTACAAGAATAGAAGAAAGTATTTTTGCTTTAAAATCAGAAATAAAAGAAATAAAGACTGTTTCTGGAAAAACATTCAAATTTAAAAATTCAAACGATTTAAAAATATTCTATTTACAACAAAAAAAAGATTTTTTTATAAAAAGAAAAGATGAAATTTCATCAGAAATTAAAATGATAGAAAATTTAATTAAAGATATTTTAGAATCTAGTTTTTAATTTTTTTTTAAAAAAATATTACAAATTTTTAAATAAAATAAAAAAATATTATCAGAAATATTTTTTTACAAATAAAAAAATTTCGGTTTGTTAAGACCGAAATTTTTTTTATTTTTAATTTTTTTTATTTTTTATAAGAAGATAAAATTCTTCTCAATTTAATTTCTAAATACACTTTTTCTAAATATATTTCTTCTAGTTGTTTTTCAAGTAATAATTTTTTTTTTCTTAAAAAAAATATTTGAAATTTTAAATTAATTAAATTTTTTTCTGGAATATTAGGGTTTGTTTGATTTTGAATTTTTAAATAAGATAATAAATTTTTTTCTGATTTATGGATTTCGTTTAAAATTGAATTTTTTTGCATATATAAATCATCTATTTGAGATGTTAAAATTTCAATTTCTTTTTCTTTTTCTGAGTAATTAATTTCTTTTTCTGAATAATTTGATTTGTTAAATATTGAATAAACTTTACCTGCATAAATTAAATTAGATTTTGAATAATTTATTAACATAAAAAATGACAATACCATAAATAAAAAAACAGAATTCAATCTTATTTTTTTTGAATTTAAATACATATTTTATAATATCTTTCTAATATAATTTTTTAAATTAAAAATCATAATAATTATAACTATTAAAACAGTTAAAAATTATAAAAATTTAATTTTTTTTATAAAGATAATAAAATTCTTTTAGAAAGATAAATTTTATTAAATAATAATAATTAATATTGAAAATAAAAAAATGATAATTTTAATTTTTTAATTTTTTTAACCTTTATTTAATAAACTAAAACATTTGCTCAAATTAGCTATTTTTAAATGTTTCACAAATTTTCAATTTTTGAATAACAATATGTATAAACGTTTGAAATAGTGGATAATTTATTTTTTTGATGATGATGATTTTGTATATTTTTTTTATCTGTTTTTATTTTTTTGATTTTATAACCCATTGAATCATATTCATTTTCAGATATAGTTTTATTTATTACTTTACGAAGGAAAATAAAATTATATAGTTTTGTAAAAGGAAATGAAAAATTGTTTTCATAATGAATATCGTACAATATTTTCTTTATTAATTGTCCTTTTTCATTATATTCAAAATAATATGTTTCTGTGAAGTATTTATAATTATACTTATTCAACAAAAAATTTATTAAAGAATCTTGATTATGAATATTGTTAAGAATATAATAGAATTTTTTTTTACTTTTTACTCTTCCTTGTTCATCGTAATTGTATTTTTCTATAATTCGATTATTATCATCTTTTATTTTAATTAGTTGATCTTGATCATTATATAAATAATATGAAATATTTTGTTTATGTGATTTCTCAAATTTAAATACAAAAAAATTATTGCGAATTGTGACTATTTTGCTAATAATTTTGGATTTTTTTCCTTGAAGGTTATCATATTCATATTGACAAATTTTATATGGTTCATTTTGATCAAGTAAATAATATTCTTTTTCTTTTAGTACAATTTGGTTGTTTAATAATTTTTGATATTTATATTTTACTTCTGTTCTGCTAAAATCATGATTATGATATCTAGCTGTTTTTAATAATAAAGAATTTGTATTTCCATATACTTTATAATTGTTTTTAAGACAAAACAAAATAAGCATTAATATTATTAATATTTTTAATATTTTAATTTTAAAAAATGTATTTATGATTTTATTATTAATAATTTGGTTTTTCATTTTTTTTATATTTCTTTCTTTTAATTTTTTTTTGATGATTATTAACAAATTAAAAAAAAATTTATTTTTATTATAAAATTTTATTAATAAACTCTATATTTATAAAAATTATCCGAATTTTATTCAGATAATTCTAAAACTAACTGAACTTCTGGATTTATATTAACATCTACAAAAAATTTTTTATCTAGATCTGTATAACCATCTGCGTATATTTCTAAATCTAATATCAAATTTTGTGATGGGGATTCCTCATATTCCTCATTTTTTATTTTGGTTTCAATTATAATTGTTAATTCATTAGCTGATGTATTATTGATGTCTTCTATGTTTATTGTCCTTGGATAGATATGATGAAGTAAAATATTCTCGTTTTGTGTATGTTGTTCTAAATCAATGACATTTATTCTAGGAGTTCTAACAACAGTTGAATCAATAACTTGTTCTTGATTATTTTTCAGAATAGAATACATATTAAATCTGTTTAAATAAAAAAAAGAACATTTTTGTTTAAATTCTTCAAAAGATTCTATTCCTAATTCTTCTGTTAGATCAGCTTTTAAATGTACTAATAAATTCATGCTTGTATTTGGATTAAGATTTGGGTTTACAGATGATATTGTTTCAATAATTCTTGAATTTTGATAAAGAGCGTAAGTTGTTATTGATTTTCTTACAGCAAAAACATTATTATTTAAAAAAAATAAAAATAAAAAATTGATAAAAATCAAAGATATATTAATCTGATTTTTTTTATTATTTAAATAAAACACTATTAAGTACTCCTTTATTATTATTTTTTTATTTATTCTTTAACAACTCTTTTATTTAATATGATGATAACATTCTTATTTGTCCAACATACATAGTAAGATATTATAACTTTTTTTAAAAAAATAAAATTTTTTATACATATTTTATGATAATATTTAAATTAATTAAATATTTTTTAAGTTTTTACTTTAAAAACTTAAAAAATTTAATAATAATTTTAGAGAAAATTATGGATTTTTTAAAAATATAAAGTAATAATTATTAAAAATGATTTTAATAAAATAAAAGTCAAAAATTTTTTTCTTTTCAAATTAAAAAGAATAATTTCCAAATTTATTTATTTTTTAAACTTATTTTTTTCATAAAAAATTTAATATTTCTTTTTTTTATATTTTTGATAAATTATATTTAAAGTTATGTTATAATGAAAGTTAATTTTATAAATTATTTTTTTTTAAAATATGAGAAATCAATTTAAAAAAAATAAAATTAAGGTAGCAAACTAATTATGTATATTTTAACACCTAAAAATAAAAATTTAAATTTAAAATCAAATTATCCAAAAAATTTAATTTTGATTGTTTATTTTTTAGTTTTATATTTTTTTATTACAAATTTTTTTTCTAATTTAAAATTAAGAAATTTTTTAATTGATTTTAAGTTAGATCAAAAAAAGAATTCATTATATATTAGACAAGGAACTCTTTTTTCTGATTTGAGTAATTTGAAAGAAGGGGACGAAATATTTTTTTTATACGATGGAAGAGAAAAAAAAGCTAATATTATTAATAATAATATAAAGAATAAAAATGTTCTTGCTTCAATTCAAACTGAAAAATTTTTGAATTCAAATTTAACTAATGTATTCCAAACCGAAATTGATTATAAACTAATTTTGTCTAAAATAATTTTCGATATAAAAATAATGAGAATAAATATGTTTCATTTTGTTACTATATTTTTTTCTATCATTTGTTTCATTTTTTTTGATTTGTTTTTTTCTAAAAGAAAAATAGAAATAGAATTAACGAATGATTATTATAAAAAATATTTTTTTTCAATTTTAAATAAAATTTTATTTTTAAACTTAATGTTTAGTTTATTTATATTAATTGATAAAAATATACTAATGTATTTTTACTTAATGTTTTGTTTTTATGTTGTGGATAAATATTATGATGATCCATTAATGTACATTTACATTGTTTTATTATCTTATTTAACTTATTATTACTTAGAAAATCTATTTTTTTATTTAATAAATACTGAAGGAGAAGTTTCATTATTTGAGGTTGCTTTTATACTTCTTTCAATGTTAAATATTTATAAATTATTGTGTAATTAATATTTTTTTATGAGCTATAATTCATGAATTATAAATAAATTTTTATTTTTTGTTATTTAATGAAAAAAATTATGTTGAGGTTAAAATAATTTATGTTGAAATTAGAAAATTCAAAAGAATTTATGTTTAGATTAACAAATGTTAATAAAAAATATAATTGTAAAAAAAATGATATTACAGATGCTTTGATTAATTTTTCTATTAATTTGCCTAAAAAAGGTTTTATATTTGTTTTAGGTAAATCTGGTTCAGGCAAAACAACTCTTTTTAATATTTTATCAGGAATAGATACTGCTGATTCAGGAGACGTTTGGGTAGCTGGTAAATTTCTTAATAAACTTAGTATAAAAGAATTAGATGATTATAGAAATGGTATGATTGATTTTATTTTTCAGGATTTTCATTTCATTGAAGAAATAAATGTTTTAGAAAATATCAAATTAATTTTTCATTTACAAAATAAAAAACCTGATGAAAAAAAAATAGATTCTTTATTTGAAGAATTAGGTTTAGATAAAAAAATCAAATATAGAAAAATAAATGAACTTTCAGGCGGACAAAAACAAAGAATAAGTATAATTCGTGCTCTTTTAAAAGATTCGAAAATTATTTTAGCAGATGAACCTACAAATAATTTAGATAATATAACAGGTCAAAAAGTTTATGAAAAATTAAAAGAAGAATCAAAAAAAAAATTGGTTATAATGATTACACATGATGAATCAAAATTATGTGATTATGCTGATCAAATAATTAGAATGAATAATGGTATTTTAGAACAAAACTTAATTAGAACACAAAATAATAAGTTTATACCTATAGTTCAAATAGATAAAAATTTTTATCCAAAAAATGAAAATGAAAAAGAAGAAATTATTAATTCAAATAAAGATTTTGTTTCTATACCTAGTTCATTAAATTTTAAACTTTTCTTTAAAATGGCTTTTAGTGCTTTGATGTATAAAAAATTTCTTTTAATTATTTTTATTTTTGCTATATCATTTTTAACTACAGTAAATTTATCTTTACCTATAGCAATGTCTTATAATGATGAAAAATATTTTACTTTGTTTGAATATTTTTTTAAAAATATTAATAGAATTATTCTTGATTTGACTAACTTTTCGGCTAGTATCGATTCTAATTCTCAATCTACTGAAATTATAGATTCAATTTTTGGTTTGTCTTGGAAAACACAAATGTTTTATTTTACTTTTTGTTTTATTATTCCTGCTTCTTTAATTTTTATATATTTTTTAATAGGTATTCGTTTTAAAAGAAAAGAAATCGGTGTTTTAAAAATTTTAGGAGTAAATAATTTTACTGTAATAAAAATATTTTTATTTGAATGTTTTCTTTTTTCAATTATTCTTGCTTTGTTATCAAATGGAATTTTTTATTGGATTATGTCTAATTTTTTTGTATTAAATGCTTTGACATTTAAAGGCAATATTGATATTACAAAACATCTAATTCCTCGTGTTCCTTATACTCCTGACATGTTTAAACTTCTAATTCTATTTTTAAGTTATTCTCCTTTTAAGAGATCATTGTTTTGCTTTTTGAATGTGTTAACTGTTCATTTTTTCTTTAGTGTTATTTGCGTTTCAATACTTTTATTTTTCTTATATAGAAAAAAAACTATAGACATTATTTGGAAAAAATAATTTTATAGTTTTTTATTTTTTTATTGATAATTAAAATTAAATAATAATGGGTGTTTAAATTTTTTATCATAATTTTTTTATCCATTATTTTTTGATTATATTTTCTAATTATTAGAAAAAAAACAAATTTTCTTAATTATAATTTATTATAATTTCAAAAAAAGTAAAATCATTGTTTTTAAAATTAAAATATTATTTTTTTATACTTCACATCTATTGTTTGTTGTGTTATTATCTTTTTATATACTATTTTTTTGTATTTTAAATATTTAAATTTTAGTTTTAAATTTATTTTCAACTTAATTTTTATTAAAAATATTACAAAAAATAGAAAATAATAAAAAGGATTAATTATATAAATTGTTAAAATGAATGAAGATACAAAGAATTTATTTTTTTTACAAAAAATAAACAAATTAAAACATAAAATCCAAAAAGATTTGCAAAAAGTTCAAAATATAGAAAATATAAAAAAAATAGAAATCGAATATACCGGTAAAAAAGGATATATTGTTGTTTTATTAAAAGAGATGCAAAAAATGTCTCTAGAGAATAAAAAAAAAATTGGTCAAGAAATTAATATTTTTAAAAAAGAAATTGTTTCGTTAATAAAAGATAAAAAAGAATTTTTAGAAAAAGAAAATTTATTATATCTTACAAAAGGAAAAAAAATAGATATTTCCTTACCTGCTTTTCCTTTTCGTATAGGCAGTATTCATCCTTTAAACCGCACTATTAAAGAAATTGAGGATTTTTTTGTAAAATTAGGATATTCTAGTTTTATTGGAGAAGAAATAGAAACAGATTTTTATAATTTTGAAATGTTAAACATAGACAAAAATCATCCTGCTAGGGATATGCATGATTCTTTTTATTTAGATATTTCATTTAAAAAAGACATTCTTTTAAGAACTCATACTTCTTCAGTTCAAATAAAAGCTATGTTGGAAAATAAATCTAAACCTTTTAAAATGATTTCATCAGGAAAGGTTTACAGAAGAGATAAGGATGATGATACTCATAGTCATCAATTTATGCAATTAGAAGGATTTGCTGTTAGTCATGATATTAATTTAATGCATTTACAAAAAATTATTAATCTTTTTATTAAAGATTTTTTTGGTAAAGATCAAAAAATAAGATTTAGACCTTCTTATTTTCCTTTTACTAATCCCAGTTTAGAAGTTGATTTGATAATGACTGATAAAAATAATCAAAATATTTATTTAGAAATAATGGGAGCTGGTCTAGTTCATCCGGAAGTATTAAAAAAAGGTCATTACGATCCTCAAAAATATAATGGATTAGCTTTTGGTATGGGTATTGAACGTATTACAATGCTGAAATATTTTATTAATGATATTAGACATTTCTACAATAATGATATTCGTTTTTTAAGACAATTTTCTGAATAATATAGTAAAATGTTTTATAATTAAAGGTTAAAAATGATAATAAATGAAAAAATTTTAAAAAAATATATACCTTCTTTAAATGTTGATAATATAGAAAATTTTAAATTGTTTATCAATAATCATATTATTGAATCTTCTGTTTATTTTCATTTTTTAAATAAAAATGATAATTTAATTAAAATAGGGAAAATTATAGAATTTCATAAAATTAATTATAGCAATAACGATAAAGATTTTTATCTAGTTAAAATAGATATCAAAACACACAAAATATTTGTTGTAAGTTCTTCTTTAAATATTCAAAAAGATAGAAAAATTATAGTAGCTTTAAATGGAACATATTTATTTTATAATGAAAAGAAAATTTTTGTTGAAAGCAAAAAAATTGGTGATATTGAATCTAGTGGCATTATTTGTTCTGCTTTTCATTTGGGATTAAATCTTAATTATTTAAAAAATGATGAAAAAAAAGATATTTTATTTTTAGAAGATGATGCTGCTATTGGTGAATGTGCTTTAGAATATTTAGGTGTTAAAGGTTTTTTTTTAGATTTGTCTATTACTCCAGATAGAAATGATCTTTTATCTTATATCGGTTTTTCTAAAGATTTAAATTCTGTTTTAAGATCAAAAAAAAATAAAACAAATTTAAGATTGGAATTTAATATTGTAGAAAAGGAAGAAATTAATCCTTTTCAGGTTCAAATTTTGACTTCTAATTGTTTTGAATATAATATTCGTTATTTAACAGATATTCAAATTGATGTTTCTCCGTTATGGCTGCGAAATTATTTATTACAACATAATATTTTACCTATTAATAATGTAATTGATATTATCAATTTAATTATGTTAGAATATGGTATCCCTTTGGATGTTTTTGATGTTTCTTTATTAAATGATAATTGCATTCAAATTAGAAATGCTAAAAAAAAGGAATATTTTTTTTGTAATCAAGATAATAAAAAATATTTGCTTGATTCTAATGATTTAGTTATTACGAATAAAAATGATATTATTTCGTTGTCAGGTATTAAAACAAATCATTTATATGATATATCTGCTAAGACTCAAAAAATGATTTTATGTTCTTTTTATTTTCAATCTGAAAATATTTCAAAAACTAGTCAAAAAATAGGCGTTAAAAATGAAAAAAGTTTGCGTTTGTCTAGAGGTATTGAACAAGATTTAATCAAAAAAGTTTTAGATAAAGCTGTTTTTTTGTTACAAAAAGTTACTAAATGTTCTGTATATAAAAATATTTGTTCTATTCAAAAAAATAAATATATTAATCCGGAAATTATTTTATCTTTAGATTTTATTCGTACTAAAACAGGAGTTAATTTTTCTTTTCAAGAAGTTTATAATTTTTTAAATTATTTTAATTATAAAATAGAAACTATATCTTTTGAAAATTTTAAAGTTCAAGCTCCTTTAAATCGTTATCATGTCAGAATTATTGAAGATGTTATTTCTGATTTAATAAGAATGTATGGTTATAATAGAATGCTATTAGACAATGTTTCTATTTCGAATGTTGCAAAAAAAGGTATTAAAAATTTTAAAAATCAAAATATATATAGATTAAGAAAATTATTATCTAATTTAGGTTTAAATGAAATTATTAGTTATAGTTTAGTTAGTTCTGAAACATTTAATCTATTTCCTAATTATTCTAATCATTTGAAAATTTTAAAACCTCTTTCTTTTGATAAAATTTATTTAAGACAAAATTTAAGTTGTAGTTTATTAGAAATTTTAAGTTTTAATCAAAAAAATAAAAATTTTGATAATGCTTTTTTTGAAATAGGTAATATTTATACTTCAAAAAATGAAAACAAAGATGAAAAACTTCACTTATCTATAATTTTAAGTGGTATTTTTTTAAAAACTTATTGGTTTAAAAAAGATATTAAAAGTTCTTTTTTTCTTTTAAAAGGTATTTTAGAAAGAATCCAATTTTTTTTTGATATTAAACTTGATTTAAAAAAAAATATTTTTTGTGATAATTTTTTACCTATGAATCAAGCAGAAATTTTTTTCCAAGATCAAAAAATTGGATTTATTGGAGAAACTCATCCTTTTTTAAATAAAAAATATCATATTCAAAAAAGTTTTGTTTTAGAAATAAATTTAGAATATATAATAAATAATACAAAGAAGAGTGTAATATTTAAAGAAATAACTAAATTTCCTTCTATTATTCGTGATTTTAGTTTTTTTGTTAATAAGAAATATAGTTTTCAAGAATTATATCAAACTTTAAAAGATAAGATTTCTGGTTTTTTTGTTGAATGCGAACTTTTAGATTTGTTTCAAGATGATTGTGTATCTTCCGAAGAATATTCTTTAACCTTTAGATTAACTTTTAATGATCAAAATAAAAATTTAAATAAAAAACAAGTTAATATTTTTATGGAACAAATAGAATTAGAGATGAAAAAAAAATATAAAATTAAAATGAGATAAGGCGCATAATTTGGAAAAAAAAGATTTTTCTTTAAAAAAAGGTATTGTTATAGAGTTTTTAGTTAAAAAATATTTAATTTTAGATTTAAAAACTAAAGAGCAAATTTATGCTCAATATAAAGGAAGATTGAAAAATAAAGTTAATAAAATAGATATTAAGATAGGGGATATTGTTTTATATGAATATAAATCAGAAAATTTTTTAATTTATAATATTCTCCCAAGAAAGAATTTTTTATCTAGACCTAATATAGCTAATATAGATCAAGTTTTTTTAATTTTTTCTTTAATAAAACCTTGTTTACAATTTAAATTATTAGATAAATTTTTATTAATTTTAGCCAAAAAAAAATTAAAAGTAATATTAATATTTACTAAAATTGACTTATTAAATAAAGAAAAATTATTTTTTTTTAAAAGAAAAATATCTTATTATGAAAAATTTTATTCTATTTATTTCGTTAATAGTCAAAATAAATTAAATTTATCTTTTTTATTTCCTTTTTTTAAAAATAAATTAACTATTTTTACGGGACAAACAGGAGTGGGAAAATCTACTTTAATCAATTCTTTAACTAATTCAAATATAGCTACACAAGTTGTTTCAAATTTGTTCAATAGAGGCAAACATACAACTAAAAATTCAAAATTGTATATTTTTAAAGAAGGATATATAGCAGATACTCCGGGCTTTTCAAAATTATTTTTATTTAATATAGATCTTAAAGAAATTAAAAATTTTTATAATGATTTTTTAATGTTTTCTTATAAATGTTTTTTTGGAGAAAGTTGTTTACATATCAAAGAAAGTTGTTGCGGTGTGAAAGAAGCTTACCAAAAAGGTTTGATTTTAAATTTAAGATATAAAAATTATTTATCTTTTTGTGAAGAAATAAGTAAAAAAAATAAAAAAAATTTTTAATTTATTTTTATTTTTTTAATTCAAAATAATGTTTTTGTATTTGAGACAAAAAATATTAAAAGGTTTGTTATAAATATGAATTGGGATGAAATCAACAAAAGACAAAGTAAAATACGTAATTTCTCTATTATAGCACATATAGATCACGGAAAATCTACTTTAGCTGATAGAATTTTAGAAATAACTAATACAGTTGAAAAAAGAGATATGAAGTCGCAATATTTGGATTCTATGGCTTTAGAAAGAGAAAGAGGTATTACTATAAAATTAAATTCTGTAGAAATTATTTTTAAATCTTCTGATCAAAAAGAATATATTATGCATTTAATCGATACTCCTGGTCATGTGGATTTTAGCTATGAAGTTTCACGTTCTTTAGCTGCTTGTGAAGGAGTAGTTTTATTAATAGATTCTACACAAGGTATTCAAGCGCAGACATTATCTAATGTCAATTTGGCTTTAGAAAATAATTTAACTATTATTCCTGTTTTAAATAAAATAGATCTTCCTAATGCTAATATAGAAAAAGCTAAACAAGAAATTCAAGATATTTTAGGAATAGATAAAAATTCCGTTATTCTTGCTAGTGGTAAAACAGGTTTTGGTGTTGAAAAAATTTTAGAAGATATTGTTAAAAAAATTAGTCCTCCAAAAGGTGATTCAAAAAATCCTTTACAAGCTTTAATTTTTGATTCTGTTTTTGATTCTTATAAAGGTGTAATACCTTACATAAGGATTTTTAATGGTATTATTAAAAAAGGTGATAAAATTCGTTTTATAGCTAGTAGAGCTGTTTATGAAGTTATAGAAGTAGGTATTTTTAATCCTCAACCTATTAAAAAAGATTTTTTATCTGCTGGTGATGTCGGTTATTTAAGTGCTTTTATTAAAGAAATAGATGATGTTCAAGTAGGAGATACTATTACTTTAAATCGTAATCAAGATGTTTTGCCTTTACCAGGATATCGAAAAGTTAATCCTGTTGTTTTTTGTGGTTTATATCCTGTTGATTCTGGGAAATATATTAATTTAAAAAAGGCTTTACAAAAATTAAAATTAAACGATTCTTCTTTAATTTTTGAAAATGAAAATTCAAATTTTTTAGGATTAGGATTTAGGATTGGTTGTTTAGGGTTATTACATATGGAAATTACTAAAGAGAGAATAACTAGAGAGTTTAGCATCGAAGTTATTATAACTGCTCCTTCTGTTATTTTTCATGTTTTTGTGAATAAAAAAAAAATAATTATAGATAATTTATCGAAATGGCCTAAAAATCAATCTATTGATAAAATAGAAGAACCATATATTCAAGCTTTTATTAAATGTCCTGAAGTATATGTAGGAAATATAATGGAAATTTCTCAAAATAAAAGAGGTTCTTTACAAGATATTCAATATTTAGATGATAAAAGAGTTATGCTAAAATACTTATTACCTTTTTCAGAAATTATTTACAATTTTTTTGATAAATTAAAATCATCTACTAAAGGATATGCTTCTTTTGATTATCAAATGGACAATTATTATCCTAGTAAATTAAAAAAAATAGATATATTATTAAATTCAGAAATAGTTGATGCTCTATCTTTTATTGTGCATGAGGATTTTGCTTATAATAGAGCTAAAATTGTTTGTCAAAAGTTAAAAGAGTTAATACCTCAACAAATGTTTGAAATTATAATACAAGCTTCAATTGGTAAAAAAATAATTACAAGGGAAACGATAAAATCTTTGAGAAAAAATGTTATAGATAAATGTTATGGTGGAGATGTTAGTAGAAAGAAAAAACTTTTAGCTAAACAAAAAAAAGGTAAGAAAAAAATGAAAAATTTAGGAAAAGTAACATTACCTCAAAAAGCATTTTTAGCTATTTTATCTTCTTATGATAAATAAAATAAATAATCTTGTTTTCTCTATCGAGATTTTATGAAAAATTATTAATAAATAAAAATTGAGAGGAATAAAATGACAAATTTAATAGAACTTGTAAATATTAATAAAGTTATTAATGGCCAAATAATTTTAAAAAACATTAATTTAAAGATTAAAGAAAACGAATTTGTAACTTTATTAGGACCTTCAGGTTGTGGTAAGACTACTATTTTAAAAATTATTGGTGGTTTTTATGATTTTAATAGTGGAGATGTTTTATTTAATAATAAAAGTATTATAAATTTATCCCCAGATAAAAGGTTTGTTAACACTGTTTTTCAAAAATATGCTTTATTTCCTCATTTGAATGTTTTTGAGAATATTGCTTTTGGTTTAAGAATAAAAGATTTGAATTATAATGTTAAAAAAAAAATGCAAGAATTAAAAATTGAACAAAAAGAAAAAATTAAAAAAAATAAAATTATTTTTTTAGAAAAAATTAAAAGTTTTTTTCCTTCATTTAAGAATAGTTTTCTTTTTTGGTTAAAAAATTTCAATAATTCTAATTTAAAATTTTTAAAAAATGAATTTAAAAAAGAAAACCAAAAAATTTTATTTTATTATGAAGAAAAAATAAGAGAATTGAGTAAATTTTTATTATTACGAGAAAAAAAAGAAGATTTTATTAGAGAAAAAGTTTTACATTATTTGAAATTAGTAGGATTAAAAGGTTTTGAAAATAGAGAAATTTTTCAATTGTCTGGAGGTCAACAACAAAGAGTAGCTATTGCAAGAGCTTTAATAAATGAGCCTAAAGTTTTGTTATTAGACGAACCACTAGCGGCTTTAGATTTGAAATTGAGACAAGAAATGCAATATGAATTAAAAGAGATACAGAGAAATTCTGGTATTACTTTTATTTTTGTTACTCATAATCAAGAAGAAGCATTAACGATGAGTGATAAAATAGTAGTTATTAATCAAGGTGAAATACAACAAATAGGAACTCCAGAAGATATTTATAACGAACCAGCTAATAAATTTATAGCTCAATTTATAGGAGAATCCAATTTAATTTCGGGTATTTTTCTAAAAGATTATTTAGTTTTTTTTGATGATAAGGAGTTTAATTGTATAGATTATGGTTTTTGCAAAAATCAAAAGGTTGACATTGTTATTAGACCAGAAGATATTGATATTGTTAGCATTGAAAAAGGATTATTAAAAGGAATTATAAATTCTATTTTATTTAAGGGTGTTTATTGGGAAGTGATTGTAAAAACTGATTATCGTGATTATATTATTCATACTACGGATTTTATTAAAATTAATACCGAAGTAGGTATTTTTTTTAAACCGGAAGATTTGCATGTAATGGAAATATGGTAATTTGAAATGATATTATTTAGAAAGGAAAAAAATAATAAATTTAATAATTTTTTATTTTTGCCTTATTTTATTATTTTTCTATTTTTGGTTTTAATACCGATTATAATAATTTTTTTTGATTCAATTCAAAAGTATAATAATAAGAATCTTTTTAAAGTTATTTTAACTTTTGAATATTACAAAAATTTTTATACTAATACTACTTTTATATATGTTTTGTTAAGGTCTATGTCTGTTTCTATTATAGCGACTTTTTTTATTATTATTTTTGCTTATCCTTTAGCTTATATCATTTCCAGAATGAATATTCTTGCTCAATCTATTTTGATTTTGTTAATAAACGGTACTATTTGGATTAATATGATTTTGAAAACTCAAGCTTTAGTTCAAATTTTTTCTTTAATAGAAAAAAAATTTCATATTGTTATTTTGGAAAGTAATACAGCTATGTTTATTGGTTTTATATATTTATTTTTTCCTTATATGTTTTTATCTATTTATATTAGTATTTCAAAAATAGATTCTAATTTAATTGACGCAGCTAAAGATTTAGGAGCTAATGAGAAGCAAATTTTTAAGAATATTATTTTTCCACTTGCTTTGCCTGGTTTAATTACAGGAACAGCATTAGTTATTTTACAAATTGTAACTAATATTGTTGTTCCTAAATATTTAGGTCCTACAACTGTTATTGTTATTAGTGAATTAATTGAAAATAAAGTTTTTTTAAACGGTGATATTAAAAGTGCTTGTGCTATTGCTATAAATCTTTCTTTTTTAATGTTTTGTATTTTGTTATTTTTCAGAAAAGAACAATATAATATTGGTGAAATTAATGAAAAAAAAAATAAATAAAGAAATTTATAGTTATATTTATTTGTTTTTTATTTTAATATTTATTTATTTGCCGATTATATCTTTGATTGTTTTTTCTTTTAACGATAATAATGGAAGAATTTCTTCATTAGTTCATTTTAATAAATTTAGCTTAAAATGGTATATTAGAATTTTTAAGGATAAATCAATTATCTCTGCTATTAGTGTTACTTTTCGTATAGCTATTATATCTACTTTAATTTCTACTATTATAGGGACTTTAGCCGCTATATCTTTAATGAATTATAAAAAAAAATGGCGTCAATTCATTTTAAATGCTAATCAATTTTCTATGATTATACCTGAAATAATTAATGCTTTATCTTTATTTGTTTTATTTAGTTTTTTAAGATTAGAAAATAATTTTATCAGAATGTTGTTAGCACATATTTCTTTTAGTGTACCTTATGTTTTATTTTCTGTTTATAATAAATGTTGTAATTTAGATACAGATTTTTTAGAAGCTTCTTATGACTTAGGAGCTACACCTTTACAAACTTTAACCAAAGTTATTTTACCACAATTAAAAGGAGCTATGCTTACGAGTGCAGGAATTGTTTTTTCTTTATCTTTTGATGATTTTATAATTTCTTATTTTGTTGGAGGTTCTGATTATCAAAATATTTCTGCTTATATTTATAGTTTAAAAGGTACTATTAATCCTACTATTAATGCACTTTCATCTATTTTAATTTTTTTTGTTTTAATCAAAATTATTTTCGAATATAAAAAAATTAAGAAAAGTTTATATTAAAAGATTATGAAAAGAAAAATGTTATTTTTTACTTTTTTTTCATTAATAATATTTTATTTTATTTATTCTCAATATAATAAAATATTTTTGAATAATAAGGAAGTTATTTTATTTTTTAACTGGGGAGAGTATATTGATCCTATTATTATTGATGAATATAATAAACAATCTTCTCGTTTTGTTATTAAACAAAGTTTTTTTTCTTCTAATGAGTTAGCTATTAATAAAATTAAAGCAGGCAATAAATATGATATAGCAATTTTGAGTGAATATGCAATAGAGCAATTAAAAAATGATTATTTAGAAATAATTGAAAATTATAAAATAAAAGAAGATATCCAAAAAACGAAAAAATTTGAAGATTTAATACATAAATACTGTTCAACTACTTTTCAAAAACAAACTTTTTCTATTCCTTATTTTTGGGGTAAAATAGGTTTGTTGTATAATAATAAGAAAATTGATAAATCTGAAATTGTTAATTGGAGAAATTTATTTCAAAATCCTAATTATAAAATAGCTTTATATAATAATTCTTTTGAAGGTGTTTTTATAGGTATTAAGGCTGTTAATGGAGATATTAGCGGTACTAATGAAGATGATATACAAAAAGCTAAACAGTGGTTATTGGAATTAAAACAGAAAAACAGTAATTTGTCTTTTTTAACAGATCAACTTTTAGATTATATGAGAATTAAAAATGAGGAACGTTATGATATTACTGTTGCTTATTCAGGAGATGCTAGATTTTTAATGAAACAAAATGATAATTTGAAATATTATGATTTTTCAGAAGAAGAAGAATCCAATTTAAAAGGTAGTAATATTTGGGTAGATAGTTTTGTTTTGCCTAAAGGCAGTAATAAAGAAGGAGCTTATGATTTTATTAATTTTTTATTAAAAAAAGATAATATTCAAAAAAATATTTTTTTTACTTGTTATGATTCTCCTTATATGGATATATGGTCAAAAGAAATATCTTATTTGAATTTAGATATAAATAAAAATGATTTATTTTATAAATATAATGAAACATCAAAGAAAAAAATTCATGATGTTTGGAATTACATATATTCTTATCCTAGACCACAAGACAATTATTTATTTATTTTTAGTCTTTTTATTTTGTTATTTTTTCTTTTTTTAAAAATTAATTCTTACAAAAAAAAAAATATTTATTTAATATAAATAAATATTTTTTTATTTTAATCAAATATTTTAGATTAATTTTTTTTAATTTAATTTGGTGTGGATAATGAGATTCGAACTCATAAGAGAAATAATTCTCACATGCACCTCAAGCATGCGCGTATACCATTCCGCCATATCCACTAAATTTATTCATTCTACAACAAATATATATATAAAATTTTCATTATTATATTCTATTTTTTCTATTTCTAAATTTTCATATTCATTTTCTAAAAAAACTTCTATTTTTTTTAAAATATTTTGAATAAAAGTATTTTTATTATAAAAAATAGTTAAAAAATTATTTTTTGAGTTTATTATTTTTTTTAATAATTTTTGTGACAGAATTAATAAATCTTTTTCATAAATTTTTTTGTTTTTTACCATAGCTATAAAATCAAATTTTTCTTTTGTTGATGAATTTGATTGCTTCATTAAGAAAAAATTTGGACTTATAATTTCGTATATTTGTTTTTTTTCAATATTTTTTTCAATGTTTTTTAAATTTAAATCAAAAGACAAATTTTTGTTATAAATTAAAAGAGAACTATAAATTTGTCCTATATTATTAGTTTTAAAAACTCTAATATTTAAATTAGGAAAAATTTTATATATTTTTAGACTTTCTTTTATAGTTTGATCATTATGAGGAAAAATAATTATGTTATTTAGTTTGTTTTGGTTAATAATTTGTTGAATTTTTTCTATAGAATATTTTTTTGGTTCAATAATAAAATCTACTTTTAAATCTTGAAAAATTTTTTTTATTTTTGGTTCTGAAGATATTGTTATAATGAAAGAATTTTGTTTTGTTTGTGTATTATAAAAAAAATCTTTTTGTTCTTTCATATTATCTATTTTGCTTTTTAGCAAATTACCATATTTTATTAGATTATCTAATATAACTCCAGGATTATTAGTATGAATATGTATTTTTAAAATATCATTATCTTTTATTAAAATTAGAGAATCTCCAATATTATCTTTTTCTAATTCTTTCTTTTTTTTTGTTATATCTAAATTATTATCATTATTTAACTTGAAAATAAATTCAGTACAATAACAATACTTTATTGTATTATTATCTAATGTTATGTTATGATTTTTATTTTGAAAATTAGAATAATTTAAATAATTTAATTGATTTGATTCTTCTTCTTTTTTTATTTTATTATTATGAGTTAATAGTATATTGTCAACATAAAGAAGCATCCCTTCTAAAAAAGATACAAAACCAGCTCCGCCACTATCTACAACATTAGATTTTTCTAAAATAGGTAATAGTTTAGGAGTTTTTTCCAATGATATTTGAGCATATTGAAATAATTTTTGTAAAGTTCCTTTTATTGTTTTTAATTTTTTTTTTATTTTTAATGTTTTTTCTATAGATTCTCTTATTACAGTTAAAATAGTTCCTTCTACCGGTTTGAGAACTGAATTATAAGCTTTTTTATATCCGTTTGCTAAAGAATCTATAAATTCAGAAATGTTTATATTTTTTTTTTGTAATTTATAAATTTGGTCATGAAATCCTGAAAAAAATTGTGATAAAATAACGCCTGAATTACCTTTAGAACCAAATAATAAAGCATCTGATAAAATTTTAGTTACTATGATAATAGAAGAGTTTTTTATTTTTTTAATTTTTTCTACACCTTCCATCATCGTCATTTGCATATTGGTTCCTGTATCTCCGTCAGGAATAGGAAAAACATTTAAGTTATTTATTTCTTGATGTTTGTTTTTTAAATTTATAGTTCCGTTTATAAACATTTTTTTAAATAAAATTCCATCTATAGTTTTTTTATTTCTTGTTTCGAACATTTGACAAATTCCTTATTTATTAATTTGTTTAAATTATTTTTTATTATTAATTTTTTTTAAAAGAATATATATTACTCAATATATATGAAATTTTAAATTTTGCTATTGTATAATATAGGATGCTATTGAATATTTTATTGAATGATTTTTAATGTATAGCTAATTTATATCATAAAAAAATTAAAAAAATAATAGTTAAATTTATGTATTATAAATATAAATTTGAAATTTTTTTTAAAAAGATTTTAAAATTATTAATTAAATTTTATTTAGAATTTTTAATTAGTGTATAATAAAGAATATGCTATATATACTATATAACATAAAAATAACTAAATATAACAATAAAAATCTAACAATAGAAAGAAGAAAGACGAATAAAAAAGGAGTTATTTAAGGAAATGAGTAAATGTTATATTACCGGAAAAACTACTTTATTCGGTAACAAAAGAAGTCATGCGATGAATGCTACTAGAAGAAAATGGAAGTCCAATTTACATAAAATTCGCATTTTAGATTCAAAAGGTAAAATACGAAAAATTTATATTTCTTCTCGTGCATTAAAAAAAAATGAACTAAAAAGAGTTTAAAATTCATATTAAATCAAAAAGTTATTCAAATAAAAAAAGAGGAATTTTATATAGATGATAAGAAAAAATAAATTTAAAAATAACAAGACGAAATATAATCAAAAAATTTATCTAAAAGTATTATTTTTATTTTGGTTAATTTTATTAATACATATATTTAGATATTATTTGATAATAAAAGGAAAACCGGATTTTTTAGCTTTTAAATTAACAGAAGATAAAAGTTTCAATTTTATTCAACTATTTTCTCGTTTTTCAAAACAAAGTGTAATTTTAGTTTTTATTATAACTACTTTGAAATTATTCAATAAATTTACAAATAAAAAATGGTTTTTTTACTTATCATTTATAGCATTAGTAGATATATCTTTAAGTAGTATAGTATATAATGTTTTTATTGATAAATTCGATTCTTTGAAAAAATTTTATCTAGATTATCAATATTTAACTATTAATTTTGTAGAACATATTTATGTTCCGGTGTATTATTTAATATTTTTTTTATTTTCTAATATAAAAAATATACCTTTGAAAAAACATTATGTTTCATTAATACATCCCTTTTTTTATTTTTTAATTTTTGTTATAATCGGGATATATGATAAAAATTTTACTCAATATCCTTATAGTTTCATAAACCCTAATATAGGTAAATGTTTATTAAGATTTATATATAACAAAGATCCTAAAGGTTGGTTTGGAGTATTTATAAACTTTTTACTTATTTCATTAATAATATACTTAATTTCTTTTATATTAATTAAAATCAAGATGAAAATTATTAGAAAAAATATAAAAACAAAAAAATATATTTAAAATTTATATTTAGAAATTAATTATTTAATCCAGGTTTATTATTTGAATAAATTATAAAATAAAAATTATATTAATTATATTAGATTATATAAAATAAGCATTTGTTATTGTTTTTATATAGTCTATTTTTTTATTAGTTAGTTTCTTGTTTTATTTATTTTTTTAATGATTTTTTCTATTTGAAAATTTTCGATTTTTTTTATGAGAAGTTGTAAATGATATTCTAAAATTATTTTAGCTTTTTTTTCTATTTTATTATATATAGTAAGAATATTTTCTGATATATTTTTTATACTTTTGTTTTCTTTTATAATATCTTTTAAATTATTTTCTATTTTAATTAAGTAATTATTTAAAAATTTATCTTTCATATTTTCAAAAGATTTTATAATCTCTTCTTCTTTTTTAAATTTTTGTTTTTCTTTTTTTAAATGATAAATTAATTCTTTATTTTTTCGAGCTAAAGAAATTATAATATTCAGAAAAGTTACTAAATAAGGAGGTCTAACGATATACATTTTGTCATATTGCGAAACTTTTTTAATAGGCAAATCATTTTCTTGATCATATTCTAATTCACTAACTAATAAGGCAAATTCTAGTTGTTTATTTTCTCGATCCATATTTAATTTATGAAAATATTGATCATTTTTTTGTTTTTTTTTAAAAGGATCTATATTTTTAACTTCTGTTTTCATTTCTAAAATAGCAGATGTTAAAATTTCATTTTCAATTTTATTGTTATTTCTATAAACTTTAAATATAAAATCCGCTTTGCTTCCTTTTATAATTTTATTATCTTTTTGCCAGGAAATATCATTTAAAATTAGCATTTGATTTTGAATTTCGTTATCACACCATTTTTCTAAATTTTCACCAATTATTTTATTGTTAAAACTACTTCTTTTTAATTTTAATTTTAAAATTTCTTGATTTTTTTCATTTTCTAATTTTATTCTTTTTTTTTCATTTTCATATATTAATTTTTGTATTTCTATTTCTTTTTCATTTTTTAATTTTATTATTTCATTTTCTTTTTCTTGTATCAATTTTTTTTTTATTTTATTTTTTTCTTGCTCATAAATTTCTTTTCTAATAATATCCATATTAAGATATATATTTTCTTTAAGATTAATAATATCTCCTTTTTTTGCATCTTCTTGTAGTTCTAATTCGTGTAAATTTTTTATAATTACTTTTATTTTTTTTGTCATTTTTTTTACCATAATTAAAATTTTATTTACTTTTATTCATTATTATAAAAAATATATAAAATTTATTTGTAAGATTTTTTCAACGGAACGATTTCATTAAAATTTAATTTTTTTTGTTCTTTTTGATCCACATTGAAATATCCATGTCTTATAAAATGAATTTTTTCTAGATCAAAAACTTTTTCTAAACTATTTTCTACAAAAGATTGTTTTGTAATTAGTGAATTAAGATTAAGATTATTAATATCCAAATTATTATTATCTTTAAATAAAGGTTGAAAAAAATTAAATGTTGCTGTTTTAGCAGTTTTTTGTTCGACAAAATGAATAGTACCATTTGGTTTTCTTTCTTTGAAACCTGTTCCGCTTTTCGTATTTTTATCATATGTAACTAAAATTTCTGTTATATTGTTATAGTTATCTTTAATAATTTTATAAGCTTTTATGAAATAAGCATTTAATAATCTTACTTCACCATTTAAAAATAATCTTTTATATTTTTTATCTGGTTTATCAACAGAAAAATCTTCTTTTTCTATATAAATGTATTTGGAAAAAAAGACTTTTCTTTGCCCTAAACTATTATTATTAGGATGAAATGGAATTTGAAAAAATTCTATTTTATTTTCAGGATAATTAGTTATAGTCACTTTTAAAGGATTAATTATAGCCATAGCTTTTTTAGATTTATATTCTAAATCTTTTCTTAAAAAATGTTCCATCATTTCTATTTTTATATCGGTGTTGTTTTTAGCTACACCAGCTTCTAATATAAAATTTTTGATAGATTCTGGTGTATATCCTCTTCTTCTTAAACCTGATAAAGTGGGCATTCTAGGATCATCCCAACTTTTTACAAAATTATTTTCTACTAAAAAATTTAAATTTCTTTTGCTTAAAGAAGTGTTAGTAATATTTAAACGACCAAATTCAATTTGAGTAGGAGGTTTTTTGATTTCTGTTTCTTTTAATATCCAATTATATAAAGGTTTATGATCTTCGAATTCTAAAGAACATAAAGAATGACTAATTTTTTCTATAGCATCCTCTAAAGGATGTGCGTAATCGTAAGAAGGAAAAATAAACCAATGTTTTTTTTTCAAAGTATAAGTGTCTAAAATTCTATATAAAACTGGATCTCTTAAGTTGATATTTGCATGTGACATATCAATTTTAGCTCTTAGAACTTTTTCTCCTTTTTTAAAAAAACCTTTTTTCATTTTTTTAAATAGATCTAAATTGTCTTGAATACTACGATTTCTAAATGGAGAATTTATACCTTTTTTATTTATATCTCCTCTATATTTTTTAATTTGTTCAGCGCTTAGATCATCTACATATGCTTTATTTTTTAGAATTAAAATTAGAGCTTTTTTATACATTTTTTCAAAATAGTCTGAGGCAAATGTTATTTTATCGGGATTATATCCTAACCATTTTATATTTTCTAAGATAGAGTCAACAAAAATCATTTTTTCTTTTTGAGGGTTGGTATCATCATATCTTAAATAAGTTTTGCCTTTGAAAAAAGATGATAATTCAAAATTAATAATTATAGCTCTAGCATGACCTAGGTGCAAAAATCCATTAGGTTCAGGAGGAAATCTTGTAATTATTTTGTTATATTTTTTTTGCTTAAGATCTTTTGCTATTATATTTTTGATAAAATTAGAATTTTGTTCTTTTTTTTTCATTTTTATTTTATTTTCCATATATGAAATATTTTTGTTATAAGTTATTTTATAAATTATTTAAGATTCATATTAGCATTACCATTTAAATTGTATTTTTTTTGAGCTTTTTTATAAAATTTATTCTGATAATAAGCAGCAATTCCAATCATAGCTGCTTGATCAGTACAATATTCTTTTTTAGGTATAATTAATTCTATTGAAGGAAATTGTTTTTGAAATTTTTTTTTTAAAAATTTGTTTGCTGCTACTCCTCCTACAATTACTAATTGTAAAACAGGGAATTTTTGGATTGCTCTTTTGGTTTTTTCTAACAAAACATCTACAACACTAGCTTGAAATGAACAGCATATATCATTCAAACAATCGTCTAAATTGTTTTTTTTATTAATAAAATCAATAATTTTACTTTTTAAGCCAGAAAAACTAAAATTTAAATTTTTATTTTTAAGATAGGGTCTAACAAAATTAAAAACATCATGCCCTTTTTTAGCTTTTTTCTCTATGATAGGTCCTCCAGGATATCCTAAATTAAGACTTTTTGAAATTTTATCATAAACTTCTCCTATAGCATCATCTAAAGTATAGCCAATATGTTTAATTTTAAAATGATCTTGAATATAAAATAATTCAGTATGACCACCTGAAATTAATAGCACTAAGTTAGGAAATTTTAGTTCATTTTCGATTTGAGCAGAATAAATATGCCCTATTAAATGATTAATACCAATTATAGGTTTATCGTTAATATATGCGAATACATTTGCTCCATTTATTCCTACTAGTAGAGAACTAATCAAACCTGGACCTTCTGTAACTGCTACTAAATCTATTTCTTCTTTATTTATATTAGCTTTTTTTATTGCTTTTTTTAAAATAATAGTAAAAAATTCTAAGTGTTTTCGTGCTGCTATTTCTGGTACAACACCTCCAAAATTTTTATGATAATCAATTTGTGAAAAAACAACATTAGATAAAACTTCTTTGCCGTTTTTTGTTACAGCTATGCTAGTTTCATCACAACTTGTTTCTATAGATAAAATAATAGTCATTTCATTAAACTCTTTAACCTTTTAATATTTTTTATCATAATAACTTGGTATTAATTTATGAGGATTTTTAATTTGTTTAGTGTATAAGAAAACAGTAGATAAAGATATTTTGATATTATTAGAATTTAATAATAGATGATTTTCAAATTTATTTAAAAATGAATTTTCATAAATGTTTTCTTTTAAAACTATTTTGTTTTCGTTAAAACTAATACCATAATGAAAATTTTCATAAGCATAAATTTTAGGTGTTATCTTATTTTTTTTTATATATCCACTAGATAAAAGAATTAAACTACTTATTTTGTATAAAGGAATATTTATTTCTGAAGAAATAATTTTTGCGGTTAAAATAGCTATTCTTGTACCAATAAAAGATCCAGGTCCTTTTCCTACTATGATACCATTTAAATCTTTTAATTTGAAATTATTATTTTTTAGTATTTGATCAATTAAAGGAACAGTGTTTTCTACAAATTTTTTATAATTAGGAAAATTTATTGTATCTAAAATTTTTTTTTTTTGAGTTAAAATTATTAATTGTGTTTTTAAAGATACATCTAAAATTAGGTAATTTTCTTTATTTTGGTTTTTTGAATAATTCATATTAAACTATTTTTTCTTTCAAAATTTAAAAATTTAAATTTTATTTGATAATTTTAGAATAATTCTATTTGTATCATAATTTCGATATTGTATTATTTTGTTCTATTAAAATTTGTCTTTTGTTTAAGCTTAAAATGTTTATTTTAATTTTAATATCCCAATGTGGAAAAAAAGATAAAATGTTTTTTGTAGATTCAATAATTAAAATTTCTCCTAATTCTACAATTTCATTTATCTCTTCTATGATTGATATAATAGAATTTTTTTTTGAATTTAGCATTTTATATAAATCTAGATGATGTATTTTATTATTTTTCCCTTTATAAGATTTTAATAATAAAAAAGTGGGACTATTTATGTTTTGTTTTATTCCTAATTGTTTTGCAATTCCTTTTATAAGAGTAGTTTTTCCTGAACCAATACAACCTTCTAATAGAATAATATTTTTTTTTATATTTTTTTTTGATTTGTTAATTAATAAAGCTAATTGAGAACCTATTTTTTTTGTAAAAAGTGTTGAATTTGATATCTTATTTAATATAATTTTTTTTTCATAATTTTGCATAAATATATATTTGATTATTTTGATAAATTTTATAAATTTAAAATTTTTTCCTTAACAACAACTACATTTACTAATTTTTGTTTATTATCTAATTTAAATAATCTATTTCCTTGAGCTATTTTAGATTTAGTAGTAGAAATTTTGTTGATTTCCATTCTTATAACTTTTCCTTTATCAGAAATTAATATTAATTCTTCTTGCGCAAAAACAGTTTTTAAAGAAACTAATTTTCCGTTCTTTTCAGTTATTTTTAAAGTTTTAGTTCCTTTTCCTCCTCTTTTTTGTTTTCTATATTCGTTAATTTTTGTTTTTTTACCATAACCAAATTCTGTTAAAACTAAAATTTCTTGTTCTGGAGAAGAAACTATAGCTGAACCAACAATGTTATCTTCTGGAGCAATTCTCATACCTATAACTCCTGCACCCATACGAGATGTTTGACGAATTGAGTTTTCGTTGAATCTAATCGCTTTACCATTTGAAGCAGCAAGAATTATATCTTGATTTCCTGAAGATTTTAAAACATATAGCACTTCATCATCTTTTTTTAATACAAAAGCTATTTTTCCATTAATTCTTATATTTTCATAATTTTGAATAGAATTTCTTTTAATTAATCCTTTTTTAGTAACTAATATTAAGTAATCTTCAATTTTTTTAAAATTTTGTACACTGGTAATTGAAGTTAAAAATTCTCCTTTTTCTAAAGGTATTAAATTTATTAAAGGAATTCCTTTAGATTGGCGTGAAAAAACTGGTATTTGATAACCTTTTAGTTGATAAACTTTACCTTTATTAGTGAATAATAATTGGTAATCATGTGTAGATGTGATAATAAAATGTTCTACAAAATCATCTTCATTAATAGAAATACCACTTACACCTTTACCACCTTTATTTTGTTTTTTGTATGTATCTAGATTTAGTCTTTTAGCATAACCTTTATTTGTTATAGTTATTAGTATATGTTCTTTTTCTATAAGATCTTCATTAGATATATCTAAAATTTCTTTTTTTGTATTTATTATCGTTTTTCTTTTATCTTGGAATTTATTTTTAATTTCTATCAATTCTTTTTTTAAAATATTTTCTTTTTTTTCTTGTGAATTTATGATACTTTCGTATTCATTAATTTGTTGAATTAATTTTTTTTCTTCTTCTTTAATTTTTTCTATTTCTAGATTTGTAATTTTTTGTAAACTCATTTCTAGTATTGCTTTACTTTGTATTTCATCAAAATTGTATTTTTCCATTAACTTTTCTTTAGCATCAGGAATATTTTTTGCTTTTTTGATTAATTCTATAGAATTATCTATATCATTTAGAACTATAACAGAAGCTTCAATTATATGTTTTTTACTTAAAGCTTTTTTAAGTTCGAATTTTTTTTGTTTATTGATAACTTCTATTCTGAATAAGAAAAATTCTTCTAGAATTTGTTTTAAATTTACTATTTGTGGAATTCCTTTAACTAGTGCAATCATATTGAAATTAAAAGAAATATGAATTTGGGAATGTTTATATAAATTATTTAAAAAAACTTGAGTGTTTATATCTCTTCTTAAATCTATGACAATTCTTATTCCTTTTTTATTTGAAGATTCGTCTCTTAAATCAGTAATACCATCAATAATTTTTTCTTTAGCTAAAAAAGCAATACGTTCTATTAAACTTGTTTTTTTTATTTGATAAGGTATTTCAGTAATAATAATAGAATTTTTCTTTTTATCAGATTGAATAATATCTGTTTTTGCTCTTATAAAAATTTTTCCTCTTCCTGTTTCGTAAGCTTCTTTTAAATTATCACAACCTAAAATTTCTCCTCCTGTAGGAAAATCAGGCCCTTTAATATATTTCATTAAATCAGTTATTTCAATTTTTTTGTCTTCGATATACATTAATAATGCATCGATTACTTCTCCTAAATTATGAGGAGGTATATTAGTTGCCATACCAACTGCAATACCAGAACAACCATTAATTAGTAAATTAGGAAAACTTGTAGGTAGCACAATAGGTTCTTTTTCACTATTATCATAGTTATTAACAAAATCTATTGTATCTTGATCTATTTCTTTGATCATTTCCATAGCTATTTTCGACATTTTTACTTCTGTATAACGCATAGCAGCAGCAGAATCACCATCTATAGAACCGAAATTACCATGACCATCAATTAAAGGATAACGATAATTAAAATTTTGTGCCATTCTAACCATAGCTTCATAAATACTGCTATCTCCATGAGGGTGAAATTTACCCATAACATCTCCTACAACCCTTGCTGATTTTTTATAGCTAGAATTACTATAAATCCCTAATTCTTTCATACCATACAAAATTCTTCTTTGAACAGGTTTTAATCCATCTTTTATTTCTGGTAAAGCTCTAGATACAATTACACTCATTGCATAACTTAAAAAAGATTTTTTCATTTCTTCATTAATATCTACTTGTTGTGTATTATTTTTATTTTGATTTGATAATTCCGAATTCATATTTTCTAAATTCATTTCTTTTAATTTTTTTTTTGTTTTATTTGACATAATTATCGCCTATGTATTATTTAATTTATTTTTTTATTTAATTTTTTAAATATCTAAATCTGCATAGATAGCATTTTCTTTTATAAAATCTCTTCTAGTAGAAACTTCTTCTCCCATTAACATACTAAAAGTTCTATCTGCTTCTAAAACATCTTCTAAATTTACTTGTAGTAAAGTTCTTTTTTCAGGATTCATGGTAGTATCCCAAAGTTGTTCTGGGTTCATTTCTCCTAGACCTTTATATCTTTGTATAACGAATTTGTTTTTTTCATTTTTTATTAAAAAATCTTTAATATCTTTCTCATTATACATATAATGAGTTTTTTTGTTATATTGAATCTTATATAAAGGAGGTTGTGCAAAATAAATAAAACCTTTTTCTATTAAAGTTCTGAAATTTCTAAAAAAGAAAGTTAATAGTAATGTTCTTATATGAGCTCCATCTACATCTGCATCTGTCATAATGATAATACGATGATATCTTAATTTGGCTAAATTAAATTCTTTATCAAAACCTGTTCCTATAGCTTGTATTAAAGAAATAATTTCACTGTTACTTAATACTTTTTCTAAACGTGATTTTTCTACATTTATTATTTTTCCTCTTAAAGGTAAAATAGCTTGATATTTAGAATCTCTTCCTTGTTTAGCAGAACCTCCGGCTGAATCACCTTCGACGATATATAGTTCGGATAATGATGGTTCTTTAGTATAACAATCTGCTAATTTTGAAGCAAATCCGAAAGAATCTAAAGGAGTTTTTCTACGTGTAATTTCTCTCGCTCTTTTCGCAGCTATTCTAGCTTTTATCGATAGTAAGCATTTTTCAACTATTTTTTTTGCTTCTTTAGGATTTTCTAATAGATATCTTTCAAAATTTTCTCCAAAAGTTTTAGAAATTAGTTGTTTTATTTCTATATTTCCTAGTTTAGTTTTAGTTTGTCCCTCGAATACAGGGTTACTATATTTTAGAGAAATAATAACTGTAATCCCTTCTAAAGTATCTTCACTAATAAAGTTAATATCTTTTTTTAAAAAATTTTTTTCTTTTGCGTATTTGTTTAAAATTCTGTTTAAAGATATTTTAAATCCTTCTTCATGTGTTCCTCCTTCTAGAGTAGGTATATTATTAACAAAGGAATAAATATTAGTAGAGTAGTTTTCAGAATATTGTAAAGATAATTCAAAAGAAATATCATCTGAATTATATTCTTGATAAAATTCTGTATTTATATTTTTTTTATTTTCGTTTAAATATTTAAGATATTCTTTGATACCGCCTTCATAACAAAAATTAAAATTTTTATTTGGATAAATTCTGGAATCTACAAGATGTAATTGGATGTTTTTATTTAGAAAAGCTAATTGTTGAGTTCTGTTTTTAATAATTTCTAAACGATAAGAAAAATTATCCATTTCTTTGAAAATTTCGTTATCAGGTAAAAAAGTTATAATAGTTCCTGTTTTATTAGTTTCACCTTTTTTTTGTAAAGTAGTCACAGGTATTCCTTTTTCATATTTTTGAAAATATATTTTATTATTTAAGTGTATTTCTACTGTAAACCAAGATGAAAGCGCATTAACTACGGAAGCTCCTACTCCATGTAATCCGCCAGATATTTTATAGGATTTGTTATTAAATTTGCCTCCTGCATGTAATGTAGTTAAAATAGTTTCTACAGCTGGTTTTTGGGTTTTTGGATGTATATCTACAGGTATTCCACGACCATTATCAGAAACACGAATTACATTATTAGGTAAAATTTCTAAAATAATTTTATTTGCAAAACCAGCTAATGCTTCATCTATAGAATTATCAACTATTTCCCAGATTAAATGATATAAACCTTTTTCTGAAGTAGAACCAATATACATACCTGGTCTTATTCTAACAGCTTCTAATCCTTCTAAAATTTGAATACTTTCAGCATTGTAATCTTTATTTTTAAACATTTATTAAGATTTAACTCCTTAAATTTAATTTTTATATTATTTAATTATAATTTCAATTTTATAATTATTTTTCATTATTTTTAATTTTTTTATTTTATTCTTTTGAATATGTATAAACACTTACCGGAATTAATTGAGAAATAAAAATACAATTATTTTCTTTTTTTAATCTTGTAACTTGTCTTTTTTGTTTTTCAAATAATTTAAATCGATATTCCATATATTTAATATTGTTATTGTTGATTAATGTTTCTATACTTGATTTAAATTTTTGAAAATTTTTTTCATCAAAAATAGATAGTGGTAAAGTAGATACAACACCTTTTATCTTTTCTGGTTGTATTTTTTGTTCTTGTATTAATTCTAAAAAATCAGAAGCATTTCCTTGTATAACAATTAATTTAGGATATTTGTTTTTAAGTTCTTTACACAATTCAGAATCAATTTCAATGGATATTATATTTTCTTCTCCAAATTTATCAATTAAATATTGAGTTACATTACCAGAACCAGATCCTAGTTCTAAAATTTTATTTTTTTCTGATTCTAATTGTTTTTTTGTTAAGTTTGAAATTTTTTGAAAATATTCTGATACTTCAGCTGATTCCGGAAATAAACCTGCACCCATTATATTAGGTTTTAATATTGCTTTTTTTGCATGTTGCCAATCTTGGATATTATGAGATATAATAGACATCAAAAATAGAATTATTAAAAATAACAAAATATTAAAAAAATTATTTTGGATTTTTTTTGTCAAAATAATCCAAAAAAATAAACTTAATAATAAAAATGAAAATATTATTCTTATAAAACATAATAAAAAATGTTCTTTATTATAAGGATTAATAAATTGTTTTTTCATAAAAATAATAAAATCAAAATTATTTTGAAAAAATAGATTTATTAATATTTGTAAAATGAAGAAAATAATAAAATATATTATCGGAGATAAAAAAAATAGAATTTGTTTAATTTTATTTTGCTTTAAATCAAGAATAAATTTTTGATTATCTGAAAATGAGTTTTTTTTAAAATTTTTAATATAAAAAACGCAAAGCAAAGAAGGAATTATTATATATTCTAAGTAATATATTATTATATTCAATCCGCAGTTTTTTGTTGTAGGATAAATATTCCAATCTCGTATCAAAGATTTTATTATAAAAGAATTTATTAAAGTGCTTATAAAAGTACAAAATATTAGATAATTTTTTTTCTTATTGTGATTTTTTATTTTAGATGATAGACTAAAAAAAATTATAATAAGAATAAAAAAATTATTATATTTAGCAAAAGATAAATAATCATACCATTTAAAATCTTCATAAATAAAATTTTCTTTATAAATATTAAAACTATGAAAAATACCTAAAATTATAGTAGTAAATGTTATTATAAAAAAAATAAAATTAAAAAAATTTTTTTTTTTATTATTTTTTTCCGTATTTTTTTGAATATTTTTTTTTATTATTTTTATCATTATTTTTATTTAAATAAACCTTTCTTATTGTATATGTAAAAAAAACTCTTTTTGATAAAAAAAATTTTTTCTGTTCTTCATAATATTAATTATGATTTGTAATTACCTTATAATATTGTATAATTTTATAGTGTGAATAATAAAATAATTATTATTATAATCAGATTATTATTATATTACAAAAAACATTAAAAACATTATAAAACAAAACATTTTAAAAAAACAAATAATAAAAAAACGCATTTTTTTATTTTTTTCTAATTTAAAATTCCAACAAATTTTAAATTAGAAAAATATTAGAAAAAAAGAAAATAATTAAAAATAAAGAATTTTAAAATAATTTTTATTATTCAATTTTACATTTTAATTTTATTTTTTTAATTTATTGTATAATTTAATAATAACATACAAATTAATTTTATTTTTTTTATCTAAATATTTATTTGAATTATAATGAAAAGTTTTTAATTTTTTTGTTAAAATTATTTTTTTCAAATATAAAAAATAATTTATATTTTTTTAATTTGTTTTTTATTTTGGAATTGAATTTATTTTTTCTATTAAATTGAAATCATAATTTTAAAATCAAAATTTAAGTATGTGAATTATCAATAAATAATTTAAAATGTTTTATTATTAATGATCATTTAAAATGTAATCTTTTTTTTAAAAGTTTTTTTGAAAAGAATGTAGGTAAATAATGGAAATTAAAAAAATTAATGATAATTTTTTACAGTTTCATTTTCGTATATATAATGAAGAATTTGAAGATTATTTAAAATGTGCTTTTGATAATATAAAAGATAAAATAGAGATCAAAGGTTTTCGAAAAGGTTTTGTACCTAGAGATGTTTTTAAAAAAAAAATAGGAGATAAAAAACTTTATTCAGATGCTTTTGATATTTTATTAAAAAGCAAAATACAAAAAATATTAGAAAATCAGAATAATTTTTCTATTTTGGATAATCCGAAATTAATTAGTTGTGAAATAGAAAATTTAGATAAGAATGATTTTTTTGATTTTTCATTAGAATTTCCTTTGAAACCAAGTATTGTTTTATGTGATTATAAAAAAATTTTCATAAGCAATATTTCAAAGGAAAATGTTAGTTCTGAAGAAATTGATAATGAAATTAGTGTATTTCTTCAAAAGAATAATTTTTATTTATCTAAACTTTATTTATCTAAATCAAATAATTTACCTTTAGAAGAAAGTGATTTAGCTATTTTAGATTTAAAAATATTGTATAATGAAGAAAAAAAAGATGAAAATAATGAAATTAAAAATATTTCTTTAGAAATTGGAAAAAATCAATTTCTTCCAGGTTTTGATGAAGGAATTAAAGGTATGAAAATAAATGAAAATCGAAATTTTTCTTTATTAATACCTAATGATTTTTTTGATAAAAATGATAATAACAAAAATATTTCTAAAAAAATCTTTTTTGATGTTTTATTAAAAGATATAAAAATAAGAGATAAAAATTTTTATTTAAATGATGATTTTGTTAAAAGTTTGAAAATAGATAACATTTCAACTTTAAAAGATTTAAAAGAATTTATTAAAAAAAAATTGGAAAATGAAAAAGAAAATTTGTTTCAACAAAATCAAAAAGAAGAAGTATTAGATTTTTTAATTAAAAATTCTGTTGTAGAATTAAATAATAATTTTATTATTGATGAGATTAATTATTTAAAAAAAATTTTTTTACAAAAATTAAAACAAAGTAATCTTGATTTGGATAAATATCTATCCATGTACCAAATTAGTAAAAAAGATTTTGAAGATAAAATTAAACAACAAGCTTTAAAAAATTTAAAAACTTATTTTATATTAAAAGAAATTGCTGAAAAAGAAAATATAAAAATTTCAACTGAAGAATTAGAAAAAAGTTATGAAAAAATTAATTTAGATTATAATATTTCCTTTGAAAAGATAAAAGAAAATGATTTTTTACAAAAAAAAGTTCAAGAAGATCTTTTAATTAATAAAACTATTTCTTTTTTATTAAAAAATTTTATATGTTAAGTTTTATTAATTTTTGATACTATTTAATTATTTAAATATTAATTCTATGTTTTTATATTTATTAAGTTATATTTTATTTATGTATAATTCAGTAACTATGAAGACAATTATAATTATTATTTTAATTTTTGACGGATTAAGGATGTGAGGAAATTATGGATAAAATTATGGATAAAAACAAAAAAGCAGAATTAGAAAATATTCCAAAAGAACTACCTTCAATTATTGTTAGAGATGTTATTCCGATTCCTTTTAACGATTTAAGAGTTGAAATAGGACGTTCTTTTTCTATAAATGCTTTAAATTTTGTTGAAAAAAATAAATCACCTTATGTTATTATTTTGATACAAAAGGATTTTTTAAAAGATAATCCAAAAATATCTGATATAGAACAATATGGAGTTTTGTCTAAGGTTTTATTATCTATCAAAATAGATGAAGATCTTTATAAAGTGAAATTTCGTATTATAAAAAGAATAAAAGTACAAAAAATAACAAAAAATAACGATCTTTATATGACTAAATATAAAGATGTACCAGTTGTTTTAGGAGATTTACAGGAAGAAAAAGCTTTAATAAAATTAATAATGCAACAAATTTCTAGTAATATTAATAAAATTTTATTAATATCCGAAAATGCTTTTTTAGAACAGATCAAACACGGAATAACAACTGAAAAAGCTTCAGATTTGATTATTTTTTCATTAAAAATTGAAGAAAAGAATAAATATAAATATCTTAAGGAAACTCATTTGAATAAGAGACTAATGTATATTTTACAAGATATACAAATGAGAATAGAAATTATAGAATTAGAAAATAAAATCAATTCAGAAGTTAAGAAAAGTATTGATGAAAATCAGAAAGAATTTTATTTAAGAGAGAAAATGCGTGCTATTCAAAACGAGTTAGGAGATAGAGCGAAAAAAGAAGAAGAAATAGAAGATTTAAGAAATAAAATAAATTCTTCTAAAATGCCTATGAATATAAAAGAAAAAGCTTTACAAGAATTATCTCGCTATCAAAGTATTTCTTCAGCAATTGCTGATTCTTTCGTTATTCGTAATTATTTAGATTTTTTAATTGCTTTGCCTTGGGGAAAACAAAGTAAAGATATTAATGATTTAGAAAAAATCCAAATTATTTTAGATAAAAATCATTATGGATTAAAAAAAGCTAAAGAGCGTATTATAGAATATGCTGCTGTAAAAATAATGACTAAACGTAATCCACAAACTATTATTTGTTTAGTGGGACCTCCAGGAGTTGGTAAAACTACTTTAGCTATTTCTATTGCAGAATCTTTAGGCAGAAAGTTTGTCAAACAATCTTTAGGAGGATTACAAGAAGAGAGTGAAATTAGAGGTCATAGAAGAACTTATGTAGGAGCAATGCCAGGACGTATTTTGAATGGTATTAAAGATGTAGGTGTTATTAATCCTGTTTTTTTATTAGATGAGATAGATAAATTAGTAAATAATTTTCAACATGACCCAGCTTCTTCTTTATTAGAAGTTTTAGACCCTAAACAAAATAAAAGTTTTGTAGATCTTTATTTATCTGAACCTTTTGATTTATCAAAAGTTTTGTTTATTACAACTGCTAATGATCTGAGTAATGTTTCTGATCCTTTAAAAGATCGTTTAGAAATAATAGAATTAAATTCTTATACAGAACAAGATAAATTGATTATAGCTAAAGAACATTTATTACCTAAACTATTAAAAGATCATGGTATTGATCAAGAACAATTTGTAATTGATGATTCAACAATTATGTATATTGTAAGACATTATACTAAGGAAGCCGGAGTAAGAAATTTAAATAAACAGATTGCGAATTTGATTAGAAAAGCTGTCAAAGATATCTTAATAAATAAAACAAAAAAAATTACTATAGATCAAAATAATATTGAAAATTTTTTAGGAAAAGTTATTTATCAACATTTATTACCTACTACTAAAAATCAAATAGGTGTAGTAAATGGATTAGCTTATACAGCTTTTGGAGGAGATATTTTACCCGTAGAAGTTACTTATTATAAAGGTAGTGGAAAACTTGTTCTTACTGGTCATTTAGGCAAAGTTTTGGAAGAAAGTGCAATTACTGCTTTTAGTTTTTTAAAATCTAATGCGAAAAAATTAGGTATTGAATACAATATTTTTGATTCTAATGATTTTCATATTCATTTTTTAGAAGGCGCTATTCCTAAGGATGGTCCTTCTGCTGGTGTGACTATAGCAACTTCTATTTTTTCAGCTATTAAAGGAAAATTTGTTAGAAAAGATATAGGTATGACAGGTGAGATTACTTTAAGAGGTTCAATTTTACCTATAGGAGGTTTAAAAGAAAAGGCTATTGCTGCTAATAGAAGTGGTTTAAGTACTATTTTTATTCCTAAAGATAATATTAAAGATATAGATGATATACCAGAAGAAGTTAGATCAAAATTAGAAATAATTACAATAGAAAATGCTAATGATGTTTTTTTAAAAGCTTTAGTATTGCCTCAAGAGGAGGTTTTTAACAATGTTATATAATTTTTTTATATTAAAAAAAACTTTTTTGTTATATATGAATTGTATTTTAATTATTTTATTTATTTTGTTTTCTTCCGAAAAAAATATTATAGATATGTTCGCAGAACAATACGGAAATTATCAAACTCCTAAATCTGAAAAATTTTTTGATTGTATTATTTTTTGTTTTATAACAATTCTTTTTTTGCATTCTTATTTTAATTTAAAAATACAATTTTCATCATTATAGTTAATGTTTGTGATATAATACTGTTAAAGTTCTTTGTTTGGATTTTAGATTTTTTTATTTTTTGAGTTAGTTTTTATTTTTATAAAAAAAATTTTTATAAAAAAAAGGAGTGTTAAATTTAATAATGACTAAAACTGTTGTTAAAAAAGATGAAAATTTTGAAGATACTTTGCGTCGTTTTAGACGTGATACTTCCAAATCGGGTATTTTGGCGCAAGCTCGTAAAAAGGAATTTTATGTTAAACCTAGTACAGAAAGAAAAAATCGTAGAAAAAGTCTTAATATGAAAAAAAAGAAAAAAATTAATTTTTCTAAATAAAATTTTTAATTTAATCAAAGCAAATCAAAGCAAAATTTTTATTCGAAATTGTTTAAGCAACTAAAAAATATATAAGGCAGTTGCTTTTTTATTTTTGCTAAATTTTATAAATTTAATAATTTTTTATATTAAGTGATTTATTTGGATTAAAGGAGAAAAAAATTTTTAATGGAGATTAAAATACATAATCAAACAAAAATGAAAATTTATGATTTAAAATCAAAATTATTTATGGTTTTTAACTCTATTTTGGATGATAAAAAAATGCATATTATTTTTATAGAAAATGAAAAAATGCAGAAAATGAATTTTTATTATAGAAATAAAAATTATCCTACAGATATTTTAACTTTTATAAATGAAATAGATGATGATTCATTAGGAGATGTTTTTATTTCTTTAACTGAAGCTTTACTACAAGCTGATCATTTTTGTTGTAATTTTATAAAAGAAGTTTGTTTTTTATCTTTGCATGGTTATTTGCATTTAAAAGGCTATAAAGATGAAAATTACGAAGAACTTAACGGAATGATAAATATACAAAATCAAATATTAAGTAAATATATTTTTTAATTTTAATTTATTTTTTTGAACTATTTTTAAAATGAAGAGGTTGTTTTTTTGTTTAAATCAGGTTTTGTGTCTATTATAGGCAAGACTAATGTTGGAAAATCTACTTTATTAAATATTTTAATAAAAAATAAAATTTCTATTACTAGTTCTAAAACTAATACTACTTTAATCCAAATTATGGGTGTTTGTAATGAGTCAGATTATCAATTAGTTTTTTTTGATAATCCTGGCATAAATTGGAAAAATAATTTTTTAACTTTTAAAAACATTCAAGATTCAGATATTATTTTATTTGTAGTAGATAGAGAGTATAAAGATAAAGATCAGAAAATTTTAAATATTTTAAATAAATATAAAAGTAAAATTTTCTTAATTATTAATAAAATTGATATTTTAAAAAATAAGATGCTTATAGATAAAATTATTATAAGTTATTTAACAAAATTTAGTTTTGATGAAATTATACCTTTATCATGCTTGAAAGAAAAAAATTTATGTATTTTAAAACAAAAGATTTTGTTATATTTAGATCAAAAAAAACCTTATTTTTCTAAAAATTTTTTAACAAATATTACTAAAAAAGAATTGATATCAGATTTAATCAGAGAGAAAGTTCTTTTATATATTAATAGTGAAATTCCTTATTTTTGTAGAATTTTAGTAGAAAATATTTTTTTGAATGAAGGTTTGAGTTTGATGAATATTGACGCTTCTATTGTAGTCAAAAAGGAAAGTCATAAAAAGATTATTATTGGCAAACACGGAAGTAAAATTAAACAAATAGGTATGGATGCTAGAAAAGAAATTAGTCATATTTTTAAAATTAAAATTTTTTTAAATTTGTATATTAAATTAAATAAAAAGAATTAATTTTATTTTTTTATCAAAAATTTAATAAAAAAATAAAATTTAAAATATAAAAGGAATATAAAATGTTATCTCTAAAAGAAATAATTGATTTTTCAAAACAAAATGGTTTTATTTTCCCAGGTAGTGAAATTTATGGTGGTTTATCTAGTAGTTTTGATTATGGACCTTTAGGTAGTTTACTTAAAAAAAATATTAAAAAAGCTTGGATTAAAAAATTTATTCAAGAAAATGAAAATAATTTTTTAATTGATAGTTCTATTTTGTTAAATTCTAAAGTATGGGAATCTTCGGGTCATTTAACTTTTTTTATTGATTTATTAGCAGAAAATAAAGACAATAATAAACGTTATAGAGCAGATATTTTAATCAAAAATCATAATCCTAGTATTGATGTAAATAGTTTAGATACACAGCAAATGACAGAATATTTGATTACAAATAAAGTTTTAGGGACTTCGAATTGGGCCCCGATACAAAAATTTAATTTATTATTTAAAACTTACCAAGGTGTTGTTTTAGATAAAGCTCTTCCGTTATATTTAAGACCTGAAACTTGCCAAGGTATTTTTATTAATTTTAAAAACATTTTAAAAACAACCAGAAAGAAGATACCTTTTGGTATTGGACAAATTGGTAAATCTTTCCGTAATGAGATTACAACTAGTAATTTTATATTTAGAACTTGTGAATTTGAACAAATGGAGTTAGAATTTTTTTGCGAACCTTCTGAATATGAAAAATGGTTTTTTTTTTGGCAAAATTATATTTGTAAATTTCTTTTAGAATTAGGTTTGGATTCTGATAAAATAAAATTAAGAGAAAACACTGAAAAAGAGTTAAGTCATTATTCCAACAAAACTACTGATATTTTATTTAATTTTCCTTGGGGTTTTGATGAATTATGGGGATTGGCTTCTAGAACTGATTTTGATTTAAAGACACATCAAAAATTTTCAGGAAAAGATTTACAATATTTTGATGAAATTAAAAAAGAAAAATTTTGGCCTTTTGTTATTGAACCTTCTGTAGGAGTTGAAAGATTATTTTTAGCTATTATATCTAATTCTTTGTTTTATGAAAAAATAGAAGATTTTAAAACTAGAATCGTTCTTAAAATACATCCTTTTTTGTCTCCTTATAAGATAGCTATTTTACCTTTAATTAAAAAAGAACATTCTATTAAAGCTAAACAAATTCAAAAAGAATTATCTTCTTTTTTTGAGGTAGATTATGACGAAAATAGAAGTATTGGTAAAAGGTACAGAAGACAAGATATGATAGGTACTCCTTTTTGTTGTACTATAGATAATGAAACTTTATTAAATAATACTGTCACTATTAGGGATAGAGATACATTATTACAAGATAAAATTAATATAGAAGAAATTAAACCTTATATAGAAAAAAAAATATTTTTTTAATTTTTGCTCTAAAATAAAAAAAACTTAAATTTAAAATTAAAAAATGGTGTAATTTTTATGAATAAAAATTTGATCAGAGAAATAAATAAAAAAATCTCTATTTTAGAATTAGTCACAAAATGTGGAATAGACCTAAAAAAAACAGGAAAAAATTTTATGGGTTTATGCCCTTTTCATAATGAAAAAACACCTTCTTTTTCTGTTTCTCCTGAAAAAAATATTGCTTTATGTATGTCTTGTTTAAAAGGTGGTTCTCCTTTAAAGTTTTATAAACAATTCAAAGGTATTTCGTTTTCTGAAGCTATTTTAGAGTTATCTAAAGATTTTGATATCAAATTATCATCTTCTTTTTTGAAATTAAAATCTGTTGTTCATCCTTTATATATGGTTTTAGAAGACACTAATCAATATTATCGTAATAGTTTAAAATCTTTTTTTCGTTATGATATTCAATATAATTCATTTAACGAGAATAATTCTGAAATATATAAAAATTTTAATTTAAAAAATTTATTTAGGACAAATATTGAACATTTCTCTTTATATTCTTATTTGCAAGAAAGAAAATTAAATTTAGGATTAATTGAAGAATTTAATATAGGATTTACTGGTTTATATCATAATTCTTTAACTAAATATTTGTTAGAAGAAAAAAAATATGATTTAAAACAAATATTAAAATCAAAATTAGTTAAGAAGAAAGAAAATAGCGATCAATATTATGATTTTTTTAGAAATAGATTAATTTTACCTTTAAAAGATGATCAAGGTCAGATAGTTGGATTTGTTGGTCGTTTAATAGATTCAAATCACCAAACAAAAGAAATTAAATATTTATTTAATTCAGAAACAATTTTTTTTAAGAAAAAAAATTTGTTATATCGTTTTTTTGAACATTATGAATTTATAAAACAAAAAAAAGAAATTATTTTGTGTGAAGGTTTTTTTGATGTTATTGCTTTTTTTAAATTAAACAAAAAAAATGTTGTTGCAACTATGGGAACACAGTTAACTCAACAACAAATTAATCTTTTTAAAAAAAATGTTGAAAATGTTTTAGTTGCTTATGATGGAGATTCATCAGGAAAAGAAGCTGCTTTGAAAATATCTCAAATACTGAATTATAATGGTTTTATAGTTAAAATATTGTTTTTGAATCAAAATATGGATCCTGATCAGTGCATTAATTTTCATATAGAAAATAAATTAGATTTTGATTCTTTTTTGCAAAATAACACTAAAGATTTTATATTTTATACAATAGAAGAAAAGATTAAAATATTGAAAAATAAAGATATTAAAATATTAGAACAAGATATTTTTAATTTATTAAAATTTCATAAAAGAAAAAATCAAGAATATTATCAAAAACAAATATATGTTAAATATCAAATTTATGTTGATATTAGTAACTATATTCCTTCAGAAAAAATTTTCAAAGGAAAATCTTATAATAATATTTTTTTTAATATTAGCCAAAAGATAAATAATAGTATCGAAAATAACATTAGTATTCATGAAATAAATATAATAAGTGATATATTTTTAAATAAAGAATATATTAATTTTATTCAAGATGATATTATTAATTATATTTCAAATCCTTTTGTTATAGAAATTATTGATAAAATAAAAGAGTATTATGATATTTATGCTTCTGAATATGAAATTATTAATGGAATTAATATGGAAAATTTTATTAAAAATTATAGTTTTTTTTTGAATAAATTAGATAATGATTTTCCTATTTATAATTTACTAATAGAAATTAAACAAAGTATTTGTTTTAAAAGAAAAAAAAGAATAGAAAATAAAGAAGATTTAAAAATTTTTTATTATCAATTAAAAATTAATAGTATTTTGCAAGAAATAGACAGCATCAAAAAAGAAAGAGAAAATATACTAAAAACAAAAAAACCAGAAACATCAATAAGTAAAGAACAATTTAAAGAATTAACTCAAATTCTTAAATTACAAGAAAAAGAAATAGAACAAAAAAAAGAAGAAATTGAAAAAATAAAAGAAGAAATAAGAATTTTTAATACATATAAATATAATTTTCATTAAATTAATAATTTTTTAAAATTTATATTTTAAAAAAATAAGAAAAGGTAATATAAAAATGAAATTAAGAATATTTCAAAAAACGTTACATAAAAAAAAGTATTTTTTATTAGATAATAATATAAAAATGGAAGAATCTCTTTTATTTTCTAATTATAATAACCAAATAAAAAAAATTTTAAAATATATCAGTACTTTTTATAAGGATCAAAATTTTTTGAATAAAAATATTATTAATTTTTTGACTTTTTTAAATAAAAAAAATAAAATTGATTTATTTGAAAATATATCTGAAGAAATTAAAGAAGATGAAGAATCTTTATTAGAAGATTTAAATTTGGAAAAAATTTCAAATTCTATTAAGATAGATGATCCAGTTAAGATGTACTTAAAAGAAATAGGACAAATACCTTTATTAACTTTAGAAGAAGAAAAAGAAAAATCTAAGATGGTTTATGAAGGATTAGAAGCCAAAAAAAAGTTAGAAAAACATAAAAATAAAGAGATTATTTTGAGCGAAAAAGAAATTGAAGAAAATCAAAATATAATAGAAAAAGCTTTTTTAGCTAAAAGTAAATTAGTAGAAGCTAACTATCGTTTAGTTGTTTCTATTGCTAAGCGTTATATCGGCAGAAAAATTTTATTTTTAGACTTAATTCAAGAGGGAAATATGGGATTAATGAGAGCAGTAGATAAATTTGATTATAATAAAGGATTTAAATTTTCTACTTATGCTACTTGGTGGATAAGACAAGCAATTACTAGAGCAGTAGCTGATCAAGCTAGAACTATCAGAATTCCTGTTCATATTATAGAAACTATGAATAAAATTTCTCGTTGTAGAGGTAAATTGACACAAGATTTATCACGTAAGGCTGAAAATAAAGAAGTAGCTGCTAAAATGAATATTGATGCTAAACAAATTACTGATATTCAGATGATAGAAAAAGAAACTATTTCATTAGAATCTTCAGTAAGAGAAGAAGATGATTCTTCTTTAGGAGATTTTATTCACGATCCTAATGCTATTTCTCCGCATGATTATATGTTGCAAGAAACATTAAAAAAAACTTTAGACGAATCATTAGAAGAAGCACTTACTGATAGAGAAGAAAAAGTTTTAAAAATGCGTTATGGTCTTTTAGACGGACATATTTATACTTTGGAAGAGATAGGTAATAAATTTGGTGTAACTAGAGAAAGAATACGACAAATAGAGTCTAAAGCTTTAAGACGTTTAAGATCACCTTCTAGACAAAATAAGCTAAGAATGTTATATAATAACATTAACAAAAAATGAAAAGAATTGATTTTATTGTTAGTCTCATTAAAGGATATGATATTGTTTTAGATATAGGTACTGATCACGGTTTAATTTTAAAAAAAGCTTTTGATTTAAAATATATAAAAAAAGGAATTGCTACTGATATCAGAATAGAACCCTTGAATAATGCTAAGAAAAAATTAAAAAATTATCCCGTAGAATTTTATTTATGTGATGGATTAGAAAATATTAATATTATTAGTTTTGATTTAGTTTTGATTTGTGGTATGGGACCTCATACTATTATAAAAATTTTAAAAAAAAATCCTTGTTATGAAAAACATTTTTTGTTAGGATGTCAAGGTAAAGTTAATTATTTAATAGATTGGTTAAATCAGAATGGTTTTTTAATTTTAAAATCTTATGAAATTGTGGATAAATTTTCATATCTTTTTTTAAAGGTTATCAGATATAATAATTAATATTTATTCAATATATAATTATATATATCAAAAATTAAAAAAATATTGTAAATTTTAATCAATTGAAAAAAAAAATATTTTATGTATAATTTGTGTATAATATAGTGTGTTAAGCAAATAATTAATTTTTTTTATTTGTTTTTTCAATGAAAAGTTTGAGTAGCTCAGCTGGATAGAGCAACGGCCTTCTAAGCCGTCGGTCGGGGGTTCGAATCCCTTCTCAAACGCCATAATCATAATAATATTTTTTGATTTATTTTTTTAATTAAGTTTGTTAAGTAATATTTTTATTACTTAATAATTATTAAAGAAATATAATAATTTTTTTATTTTTGAATAAAATAATGATTATTTTATTAAAAAATAAAAAAAAAGGAGAATTATAAAAAAATGGCTGTCCCTTTTAGAAGAACTAGTAAAACTGCAAAAAGAAAAAGAAGAACACATTATAAGTTAAACGCTCCGACTTTAGTAAAATGTTCTATAACTGAAAATTTTACTTTGCCTCATCGTATAACACGTAATAGTGGATATTATAAAGGAAAATTGATTTTAAAAAATAATAAAAAAGATAATTAAATTATTTTTTTAATTTAAATTATCTTTTTTGTTTTATTTTTTTAAGTGTATGTATATATACTATTAATATTAATATGAAAATTTTCTAGGAAATAAAGATAAAATTTATTAATAATATAATAACGAGATACTAATTTAATATTAAGGATAAAAAAATTTAATGAAAAAAATAACTTCTAACCAGATAAGAAATATGTGGATAAACTTTTTTCTTCAAAAAGGGCATCATAAGGAAAATTCATTTTCTTTAATACCTCAACATGATCCTACTTTATTATGGATTAACGCCGGGGTTACTCCTTTGAAAAGATATTTTAATGGTGCTGAAAAAACTCCTTTTAAGAGAATAGTAAATGTGCAAAAGTGTCTTAGAACTAATGATATTGAAGAAGTAGGTAAAACTTCTCTTCATCATACTTTTTTTGAAATGTTAGGTAATTTTTCTATAGGTGATTATTTTAAAAAAGAAGCTATCAATTTTGCTTATGAATTTTTAATTTCTGAAAAATGGTTTTTTCTTCCTAAAAAGAAATTATATATTACTTATTTTGAAGAAGATAGAGAAACTTATTCCCTTTGGTTAAAAAAAGGTATTTCAGAATCAAATTTAATCCCTTTAAAAACAAATTTTTGGAATATAGGTGAAGGTCCTTGTGGTCCTTGTACAGAAATTTTTTTTGATAGAGGTTTTGAATATGATTCTAGAGGAATAGAGTTAATTTATAAAGATATTAAAAATAATCGTTTTGTTGAAATATGGAATATTGTTTTTTCACAATATAATTGTCAAAATAATTTAAATAAAAATGAATATAAACCGTTACCTAATAAAAATATAGATACAGGTGCTGGTTTAGAAAGATTAGCATGTATTTTACAAAATACGGAAACTAATTTCGAAACAGATCTTTTTTTACCTATAATTAATAATATTTCTTATTTAAGTAATGTTAAGTATGAAGGACAACAAGCTTTTAAAATAATTGCTGATCATATTAAAGCTTTGGTATTTTGTATTTCTGATGGAGCTATTTTTTCAAATTTAGGAAGAGGTTATGTTTTAAAAAGAATTTTGAGAAGAGCTTTTCAAAATGGAAAAAAAATAGGTTTTGTAGAACCTTTTTTGTTTAAATTAGTACCTTCTGTTATAAATATAATGAAAGTATTTTATCCTATTTTAGAGGAAAAAGAATTTTTAATTAGTGAAATGATTAAAGAAGAAGAAAATAAGTTTTTATTTCATTTGAAAAATGGAGAGAATATTTTTTCTAAATTAATAAAGAATAATCAATTGTCTGGTGAAAATTTTTTTAAATTGTATGATACTTTTGGAATTCCTAAAGAAGATATTTTAGAATACGCAAGAAATAGACAAATCAAAGTAGATTTGTCTAAATTTGATTTTTTGTTGCAAAAACAAAAAAATATGTCTCGTAATTTTATTAAAAATAATTGTAATACTAATTTGGAAAATAAAATTTTTTTATTTTCAGATTTTAAAGAAAAAAGTGAATTTATAGGGTATCAAAAATATTATATAAAAACAAAAGTTATTAAAATTTTTGATAAAGGTATTGTATTAAAAAAAACTCCTTTTTATGCTATTTCAGGAGGACAAATGTCTGATGAAGGTTTTATTGATAATATATTAATTAAAAAAGTTACTAAATTACCTAATGGACAATTTTTACATGAAATTCAACAAAAAGGTATTTTTTATGAAGGACAAGAAATTTTAGCTAAAATTGATATAGATAAAAGATTTAACAGTTCTTGCAATCATACAGCAACTCATCTTTTGTTAGAAGCTTTAAAAAAAATTTTAGGAAAACATGTTCAACAACAAGGTTCCTTTTTAGATAGCCAAATTTTAAGATTTGATTTTAATCATTATGCCAATCTTTCTTTTGAAAAATTAATTCAAATTGAAGATCAAATAAATGATTGGATTAATAATGAATATTTTATTCAAACAAAAACAAAATCTTTAGATTACTTAGACAATAATTCAAATTATTTAGATAATGAAAATTTTTTTAAAAATAAAGAATTTTTTTCCAAAGATCTAGTTAGAATAGTAAAAATAAATAATATTTCTTCTCAATTATGTTGTGGTACTCATGTTCAAAATACAAAAGAATTAAAAAGATTTTCTATTGTTTCTTATGAAATTATTGGTTCAGGTATGCATAGAATTGAAGCAACTACTGGAAAAAATATTAGTAATATTTTATCTCAAAAAACCAATCCTTTTTTTATAGAAGAACAACAAATATTGAAAAAAATTCAGAAAATGAAAGATTTTTTTGTTTCTGAAAAAAATAATAAATTTTTAGATAAAATGATAAATTTTAATAATAATTTGAAGTTATCTGTTATTACTAAAAATGATAGTTATAGGTATATTCAAAATTGTAAAGATTATTTAACTTTATTAAGAAAAAAATTATTAGAATATCAAAAAGAATTTTTAAAATTAAAAACTAAAATAACTTTAAAACAAGCTGATAAATTAATTCCTAATAAAATTGAAAAAGAAATTTTAATATTAATTAAAAAAGAAATAGAAAATATAGATGATTATATGTCTAAATTAATATTAGAATATTTATTTGATAAATTAAATATTGATTTTTTATGTTTATGTCGATTTAAAGAAAAAAAACTTTTTTTTGTTTGTAAAAGTAAAATTTTTAATATAAATATTTTTATAACTAAAATAAAGAAAAAAATAAAAGTTAAAGGTGGAGGTAATAATAATTTCGGACAAGGTATAATTGAAGATATTGTTTCGATAGAAGAATTTTTATCTAATTGGAGAAGTTTTTTATGAACAAAAAAAAAACATTCTTAGGTTTGGATCTAGGAGAAAAAACTTTAGGAGTAGCTTTTTCTGAATTTGGTATTTTTGCTTGCAATTTAAAAACTATATATTTTTCTAATCATAGATATGAAGAATTATTAACACCTTTAAAAAAAATTATTGAAGAACTAAATGTTCGAATGATAATTTTAGGGTATCCTAAACATATGAATAATGATTTAGGAATTAAAGCTAAAATTAGTTTAGATTTTAAAAAAAAAATAATTTTTTGGTTTGATTTTGTTAATGTAATTTTATGGGATGAACGTTTATCTACCCAACAAGCTTTACAGTTAATAAAAATTAACGATAAAAAAAAAATTAAATTAAAAGATGAAATATCAGCTATGATTATTTTACAAAGTTTTTTAAATTATTATCAGAATAATAATAATAAATTATAAAAAAATATGAACACAAAAGAAAGTTTATTATTTAAATTAAAAAAATATGCTATAGAACATAATATACCTATTATTAAGGATGAAACTTTATATTTTTTGAAAAAAATTATTTTTGAGAAAAAAATTATCGATATTATGGAAATAGGAACTGCTATCGGATATAGTGCTTTAGGAATGAGCAATAATTATAATAACATACAGACTATAGAGAGAGATTATTATAGATATAAATTAACTCATATTTTTTTTAAAAATACTAATTATAAAATTGAGTTCATTCATTCTGAAGCTTTTTTTTATCAACCTCATAAAAAATATGATCTTATTTTTATTGATGCTGCTAAAACTCAATATCAAAAATTATTTGAAAAATATAGTTTTTTTTTGAATCATGATGGCATTATTATATGTGATAATATTAATTTTTTGAGTCATGTAAAATCAACTGATTCTAATTCTAAAAGAATAATAAGAATCAAACAAAAAATAAATGATTTTAAAATTTTTCTTCAAAAAAATACTTTTTTTCAAACTTTTTTTTACGATATAGGTGATGGTTTGAGTTTATCTAAAAAAAATTTCTTATCTTTATAATAGAATATTTTTATAATTTTTTTTTGAAAAAAATGATAAACTATAGAATGAATTATTATATTTTAAAGGAGGTTTAGTTTTTTATTATTATGTCTCAAAAATTATTTGAATTAACTGAATCTGGAGTAGAAAAGTTAAAAAAAGAGTTAGATCATTTAAAAAATACTAAAAGAAATGAAAATTTAGAATTGTTAAAATCTTCAAGAGAGTATGGAGATTTACGCGAAAACGCAGAATATAGTTCAGCACGTGATGAACAAGCTTTAATAGAAAATCGTATTTTAAAAATTCAAAATATTCTTAAAAATGTCAAAATTATTAAAAATTCTGATGAAAAAAAAACTGTTGATATTGGTAAAAAAGTTTTACTGCAATTTTTAGATAGTATGGAAGAAAAATTTTTTTATTTAGTTGGATTTTTAGAAACAGATCCATCTGTTAACAAAATTTCTATCGATTCTCCTTTAGGTCAAAGTATAAGAGGATATAATAAAGGTGATATAGTATTAGTTAGAACAGAAACAGGAAAAAATTTTAAAGTAAAAATTTTGAAAATAGAATAAAATAAAATTAAAATGAATAAAAAAATTAAAAAATATTTACCTAATTTTTATTATAAAAATTTTTTTGATATTCCTTATGATTTTTTTGCAAAAAAAGGAATTAAAGCTTTGATATTTGATTTAGATAATACTTTACTTTCCAGTTCGGATTCTAAATTAAATTCTCAAACTATAAAAAAAATGAAAGAAATACAAGAAAAATTCAAAATATTTATACTTTCTAATTCATCTAAAAAAAAATTAAAAAAGGTTTTTAAATTTAATTTTTTTAATTATATTTATTTGAAATGGTATCAAAAAAAACCTTTTTTATATGGTTTTAAAAAAATTTTAAGTTTATTAAATGTTAATCATGATCAAGTTTTGATGATAGGGGATCAGTTAATAACTGATATATTAGGTTCTAACAAAATGAATATTAAATCTATTTTAGTAAAACCAATTGATAGAAAAAATGAATTTTTTTTTACTAAATTTAATCGTTTTTTATTTGAATATCCTATAATAAGTTATACTAAAAAAAACTATCCTCATATTTATAAAGAAAAATTTTTAGATTTTATCAAATAAATTTTTTTAAATTTTTTTTAAATTTAGAAAATTTATAATTAACTATTAGTTTATTTTCATCATTTATAATATATATTTTAAATTTTATTAAAATTTTTAATGAAAGATTTATTATTAAAAATAATTTTAATAATCTCATAATTTAATAAAAAGGCTATAGTAATAAATATATATAATAAGAGATTATGTATTTGTACAATTAATATATATGATTCATATTATCAAAGGAAAATATAAAAATTTTAAACTTAAAATGGTTTCTTCTAAAAAAACTAAAATGACTTCTCATTTAATTAGAAAATCTTTATTTGATACTATTGGTGATTTGGTTAAAAATGCTACTTTATTAGATTTATTTTCTGGTTCTGGATGTTATGGATTCGAAGCTTTAAGTCGAGGAGCTAAAGAAATTTATTTAGTTGATAATTCTTTTTGCGCATTAAAAACTATTTATCAAAATAAAAAAAAATTAAATTTAAAAGAAAATGAAATTCAAATTTTTTATTCTGATGCTTTTAAAATTTTAAAAAAGTTTATTAAGAATAGAATTAAATTTGATATTATAATTTTAGATCCTCCTTATTTTTCAAATTATTATTATAAATTATTTAAAAATTTAGATAAAATTACTCATTCTCATAGTATTGTTATTTGCGAATTGTATTATAAAAATGATTTATTACCAAAAATAGGCAATTTTTATTCACTAAAAACTAAAAAATATGGAAATAAGTTATTAAAGTATTACAATATTAAAATAGATTAAATTTATTATTTTTAAAATATTTTCAGTTATAATTTTTTTATATATAATATTATTTTAGTAGTAATTAATCAAAAAAAAAGGGGTTTCGCATGAATATGATGTTTCAATTATTTTTATCTTTTATAGCTGGTATTTTTATTGGTGGAATTATTGTGTTTTTTCTATTCAAAAGATATTTAGAAAAAAATCCTCCAATCTCTGAAAGACAGATTAAAGAAATGTTTAAACAAATGGGAAGAACCGCTAGCGAGAAACAAATTAAACAAATTATGTCTAGTATGAAAAATAAGAAGTAAATTTTTTGATAATTTCTTTTGAAGAGGTGTATAAAAGATAATTGTGTTTTATGATTTCGTTAAGATTTTATTAAGATTTTTTTTTGAAATTTCAATACTTTTTTTTATATCATTAGCTATTTTGATTTTCATGTTATTTTTATATGAGAGAAATAAAAATTTTTATATAAAAAAATGTTTATTAAATTTTAGTCTTTTAGAAAAAGAGATCTTAATAGCGATTTTAAAATATAGAGATAAAAGTTTTCCTTTGACTGCTAATTCTCCTATTACAAAAAAATTTTTAAAGTTGAATATTTTATTCGAATCAGAAGAAGTTTCTGAAAATCCTTTACATTGTATATATTGTTTAAATTCAGAAATATTTCATCTAATAAAAAAAGATTCTGATTTAAGTAAGATTTATTTTTGATTTTTTTATTTTAAATTTTAATAATAAAAAAATAAGGAATATTAAAAATATGAAAACTAATAATAACTTTTTAAAGATTATGATTTGTTTTGATAATAGAATAAATGAATTACTAATTTTAAATAATGGTGTTAAATATAGATTAAATTCATTTTTGAACAATAGACAAGATGAATTTATTTCTCCGAAAGAATTATTTTGTTTATCTTTAATTATTTGTTTTTATAAAACAACCTATAATTTTTTATCAAAAGATAGTAAAATCCAAAAAGAAGATATTAAATCAAAAATATTTTGCAAAGTACATAAAGATGATTTAGGATTTTATTTTAAAATTAATTTGTTTTTAGGAATTAAAAATTTTGCTTTATCAGAAACAGAAAAAGTTATTAGTTATATTCATAAAAAATGCCCTATTTCAAGATTATTAGAAAAATATGATCATATTATTTTAAAACCTATATCTTATGAAGAAATAGATCATTATGAATAATTTTTAAAGAAAAGTATAACTTTTTTTAATTTATTTTAGAATTGAAATTTATTTTTTTATTGTATAATATAGAATGTATTTTTTGATATGAGTCTCGTTATATAATTTTTGATATCAGAGTTAAAATTAAATAGTATAAATAGTATATAAGAAATGTGAAAAGGAAAAGAAAGAAATATTTATTCTTTTCTACCGGAAAAATGAAATGAAATAAGTTCAATATATATATAAAATAAAAGTAGTTTTTAGGTTTTGAGCACAAAATAAAAAAAATTTATTAAAAATAATTTATTGTTTGTTATTTATAATAATTTCGATTGTTAAATCTTATTTTTATTTTATGCAAAAAAAGTACTTATTGATTGATAAGTACTTTTTAATATTTTTTTCGATATTAATTTATTATTTTTTAAAAAAAAGAAAGGAGTTTATTTAACCATTAACAAACATAAAAAAAATACTAAAGAAAGTTTTTTATTATATAACGATAAAATTACTCAAGGTCAATATTTAGTTATTGATGAAAACGGGGATAAATTAGGTATTTTAGAACAAAAACAAATTTTAAAATTATCTGAAGAAAAAGAAATGGATATAGTTTTAGTTAATTCTGATTCTAATCCAAAAGTTATTCGTCTAATGGATTTTTCACAGTTTAAATACAAACAACAAAAAAAAATCAAAGAGATGAAAAAAAAACAACATATAATTAATACTAAAGAAATACGTATTAATCCCAATATAGAAAATAATGATTTGAATATTAAAATTAAAAAAGCTATTAGTTTTTTAGAAAAAGGAGATAAGGTTAAGTTTATTATCCGATTTAGAGGTAGAATGATAAATCATCATTCTATTTTAGGAGATGAAATTTTGCAAAAAATATCAAAACAATTAATAGGTATTAGTTTATTAGAGATGCAGCCTAAGATGGAAGGTAATCGAATGATAGCTATTTTTGTTTCTAAAAAGAAATAGAATTTTTTTATATATACTATTATTTATCTTTTATATTTGTTAAATAAAATTATATTTTTTATATTATCATAATTTTTTATTATAATAGATTTTCTTTATCACGAATCTATTTTTATCAAAATATTTAAAGTATTGTATTAAAAATCAACAATCATTAGAGAAAGTGATATATCATTTTATGAATATTAAAAAAAAAACACATAGAGGTTTAAAAAAAAGGATTAAAATTACTGGTACAGGAAAGTTTTTAAGAAGACATGCTTTTAAAAATCATTTAGCCAGTTCGAAAACTAAAAAACAAAATAGACAATTAAGAAAAGTTACAAAAGTAGATAATTCAGATTTTAAAAGAATTAAGTATCTTTTAATTTAAAATTATTTTTTTATATTACATTCTTATTATAATATAATAAAAATATAGATTGCAGAAAATATAGGAAAGTATAAAATGGTTAAAGTAAATTTTACAAATGCAAGACATAAAAGAAGAAAAAAAATTTTGAAGTTAGCTAAAGGATATTTTGGTTCTAAAAGTACCCTTTATAAAACAGCTAATGAGCAAGTAATGCGTTCTTTACAATATGCTTATAGAGATAGAAGAAGAAGAAAAAGAGATTTTAGAAAGTTGTGGATCACAAGGATTAATGCTGGTTGTTCCAAAAATAATATAAGTTACTCTCTTTTTATACATGGTTTGATTTTATCTAAAACAGAAATAAATCGAAAAATGCTAGCAGAAATTTCTTTTTCACAACCTAAAATGTTTTCAGAATATGTTAACTTATCTAAATATCATTTAGATCAAAAAAAAAGTAATTTAGAAAACAAATGTAATAATAATTCTTTATCTAATGAATTTTCAGATTTAGAAAATAAAAAAAATGTTCATAATAATATTCAGAATAACAATATAGAAAATGATATAGAAGTAAAAAAAACAAAATTAGAACAAAAAGAAAATATAAAATTTGAATCAAAAGAAGAAATTATTTCAAAAGAAAAAATAAATAAAATTTCTTTAGAAGAAATGTTGCTTACCGATTTGAAAGTATTAGCTAAAAATAAAAAAGTAAAAAATTTTTCTAAGCTTAAAAAAAAAGAATTAATTGATATTTTAAAGAATAAATAGATGATGAATTAAAATAATCTGTAACAATTTAATATTTTTTATATTTTAATATAAAAAAAATATTAGATAAATTGAAAATTAAGGATAGTTATTGTTAAAATGATACAACAAAAAAAAATTTTTTCAGATTTGTTTAAAATTATATTCAGTTTTTTATTTGCTATTTCTTGTTTTTTTTATGATAAACTTACTTTTGAGTTTAGTTTCGGAAAAATAAAAATATGTGATATTTTTTTGGGAATTTTAATATTTATAATTAATTATTATTTTATTATTCCAAAAATAAATGGAAATAGAAAAGAAAAAATGGTTAAATTTTTGTTTTTTTTTGAAAGTCTAATTTTAATTTTAATATCTTTAGGTTTTTTATTCAATCCTTTTATTGAAAGGTTTTTTTTAAAGAATTTTTTTCAGATAAATAATATGATATTATGTATAATCATTATTCATAGTATTGTTTTATTGTATACAGAATATTTGAAAAAAAATAAACCTATTTTTCCAATTAATTTTTTTTCTTATCTTTCTTTATTTGGATTTAGCTGTTATCTTTATGGTAAAAAAATTAATTTAACTTTTTTTATTTTGAAGTTTTTAGGTTTGTTTTTTTTAATTTTAACTCTATTTTTTATTTTTATTTTTTGGAAAAGAAATATTTTTGATAATAAAAAACAAAAAGAAGATAATTTGACAGAATAAAAAAATATTTATTTCAAGTATATTTAAATTTTTTATTATAAATTATAAAATTTTAAAATAAAATAAATTATTAAAATTAATTATGAATCTTTTTATTTTAATACAAAAATATAAATTTTTTTGAATATAGTTTAAAGAAGGAAATTGATTTTATGAAAAGAACATATCAACCTAGTAAAATAAAAAGAAAAAGAACTCATGGTTTTAGAACTAGAATGTCTACTAAAAGCGGTAGAAATGTTATTAGTGCTAGAAGACATAAAGGTCGTTATAAATTATCTGTTTAATTTTTAATTGTTTTTTTTTATTTTTATTATATTATTTTTATTATCTATTGGATCATTTTATGAGTTAAGGAGTTAAAAAAATAAAATTATGTTGGATTTATTATCTGAATTAAATAAATTAACAACTTTAAGTGGTGTTCCGGGTCAAGAAAAAAATGTTGTTAATTATATAAAAGGAAAAGTTTCTGAATTTGTAGATAAAGTAGAATTTGATAATTTAGGTAGTATGATAACTTATAAAGGTTTAAAGGGTCCTAAAATATTATTTGCTAGTCACGTTGATGAAATAGGTTTAATAGTAACTGAAATAACTAAAGAAGGATTTGTTAAATTTCAAACTTTGGGGGGTTGGTTATCTTCTGTAATGTTAGCTCAAATATGGCAAATACACACTTTTAAAGGGGTTTTGTTTGCTGTTACAGGTGCGAAACCTCCTCATGTATTATCTATTATAGAAAGAGACAAAATACCTAATATTAAAGATTTATTTTTAGATTTAGGAGTTCAAAATAAAGAAGAAGCTGAAAAATTAGGAGTAAGAATAGGTGATATGATAACACCTTATAGTGAATTTCGTACATTAGGTAATTCTAATTTTTTAATGTCTAAAGCGATGGATAATCGTGTAGGAGTTTTGGTTTTAATGAAATTATTAAGTTCTTTAAAAGATAATTCTAATCAGTTTATTGGCGCTTTTACAGTACAAGAAGAAGTCGGATTAAGAGGAGCGATAACTAGTGCTAATAAAACCAAACCTTCTATTGCTATAGCTATAGATACTGGCATTGCTGATGATACACCAGGACAAATTAATTCTTCTGAACAAGTTTTAGGTAAGGGTCCTCAAATTCCAGTTTTTGATTACGGTTTAGTAGCTCATAAATCTTTAAGAGAATTAACAATTAAAATTGCCAGAGAAAATAATATTCCTTTTCAAGAACCAAAACCTACTGGAGGACAAACAGATGCTTCAGCGATGCATTTACAAAATGAAGGTGCAGCATCTATTGTAATTGGTATACCAACACGTTATATTCATTCTCATAATTCTATTGTTCATAAAGAAGATATTCAAAATACTGTTAAGCTATTGATTTTATTAATAAAAGAATTGGATGAAGACAAAGTGCAGGAGATTTTACAAAATTAGATTTTATTTTTTTAGAATAAATTTACAAAAAAAGGATTTATAAGTTTTTATAATGAAAAAAAAATTTATTTTGAAAAAAAGAAAAGAAATTAACTTTATTTTTAAACTTAAGAAAAATGTTAGAAATTATTTTTTTATATTGTATTATGCAAAAAATAATAATTTTGATCATTTTAAGTTTGCTTTAAGCATTAACAAAAAGTATGGAAAATCTCATGAAAGAAATTTAATTAAAAGACGTTTAAGAATGATTATTTATCAAAATGTTTATTTAATTAATAATAAAGCTTCTTTTGTATTATTTATTAAACCTTCTGCTAAATGTTTAAATTTTAATGATTTATCAAAACAATTTAATAATTTATTAAAAAAATCTTTTTTAATTACGGAATAATAATAAAATAAGGATTAAACTCACATGGATAATTTAAAAAAAATTTTAAGAATATCTTTATTTTCTCTTATTTCTTTATTAATATTTAGAATCTTATTTCCTATTTCATCTCAAATTGATCAAAAATTAATTAATGAAAGAATAGAAATTGTTTTTCTTAAAAAATTTTCTTCAACAGAATTACAAGAATTAAAACAAAAAATATTTAGTGATAATTACGATTATAAAGATTTAGAAAAATATTTGAAAGTTTTTAGAATTGGTATTGATTCAAAACAAAAAAATATAGTAGAAATTATAAATCCTGATTTTAATTTAGAAGTAAAACAAAAAATAAAAGATAGTTTAGATAAAATTTTTAAAAAAAATAAATTTTATTTTTATTATAAAGATAATTTATTACCTAATTCTGAATCAGAAAATATTTCGGAAGTCAGAAAATTTTTTACTATAAAAGTAGGTTCTAATTTAGATTATTTAAAACAAAAGTATTTTAAAGAAGAATCATCATTAAAAATAGGTTTTTTAGACAATTTTCAATTTTTAGATATAAACAATATAAAAGATATTCAAGTTTATGAAAATATAAATAATATTAATTCAATTACTAAAGTGAGATATAATTTTTTAATTAGAGATAAAAAAAATATTAATAAAGATATAAATAATAGTCTTTTTCTTAAATCAGATTCAAACGGAATTTCTATTGAAGTTTTAGTTGATGATACAGGTGATTTACCAATACAATGGCCTTATAAGTTAAAATGGAATTTTTTGTTATTTTGGGGATATATTTGGAATGTTTTATTAATTTTTATCAGTTCTTTACTATATTATTCTACTTATATATTGTATTCAGAAGAAGGTATATTTTTTGGAAACTTAGGGTTAGGAATTATTCTAACAACTATTTTGATCAGAACTTTATTATGGCCTATTTATACCAAAACTAACTCTTTTTCTTTAAATATGAGTAGAGCTCAACCAGAAATTAATAAAATTCAACAAAAATATTATTTAAAAAAAGATCCTGATTCTATTAAAAAAATGCAATTAGAAATTTTTAAGGTCTACAAAAAACATAATTTTAGTTTTTTTGATATTTTTATTTCTTTTTTACAAATGCCTATTTTTATAGCTATGTTAAGAACTTTAAATCGTATTCGTGTAAATGGAGGAATTTTTTCTATTTCTGTTAATAAACCTTTTTTAAATTTTATATATTTTAATTCTTATTATTCTCCTAACTATTATTTTTTAGTAAAAATATTTTTATCTTTTTTAGTAGGTATAAGCATGTTTTTTTTAAATAAAATTAATTTTCAAAAAAAAAATAATAAGAATAATAATGATAGAATTTTAACCTTAGAACAAATTAATAAGAATAAAGCTCAGGAGAAAAATATTCAAATTGTCAGTTATATAATGATATTTTTTATGATGATAACTTCTTTTCAAGATGCTTGTTTATCTTTATATTGGATTATAGGTAATATTTATACTATTTTTCAAACTATTATTAACAGAAAGATTATGGAAAAAAAGTATTCTAATAAAAATTTTGATATACTTCAATATTAATAAAAAAAACAAAATATAAAAAAATTTTTTTTAACAAATAAATATTTATTTTTTTCTATAAATATGTTAGAATCAATTAGTAACTATATTTTTTAAAATGATGTTTAAATATAATTATTAAAATAAAACATATTTTTTATAATTTAGTATTTAATATACTGTGGAGGGGTAGCGAAGTGGCTAAACGCATCAGTCTGTAAAACTGCTCCGAAAGGTACGGTGGTTCGAATCCACCCCCCTTCACCATATTATAAAATTTATAAAATTTTTTTGTTATTATTGTTTTATTTTTTTACATTATTTGAATTATTTCTTTGAAAACTGAAGATGATTTTATAAAATAATTTTTTATTATATATAAAATTCAATTTTATTTTTTTCTTCTTTTTTTTATTTTTTTTAAAAAAAAGAAATAAAATGAAGAGTTTGATCCTGGCTCAGGATAAACGCTGGCGGCGTGCTTAATACATGCAAGTCGAACGGAAATCTTCGGATTTTAGTGGCGAACGGGTGAGTAACACGTAAGTAACCTGCCTTTAAGACGAGGATAACAATTGGAAACAGTTGCTAAGACTGGATAGGAAATTAGAAGGCATCTTTTAATTTTTAAAAGACCTTTTTCGAAAGGTATACTTAAAGAGGGGCTTGCGGCACATTAGTTAGTTGGTAGGGTAAAAGCCTACCAAGACCATGATGTGTAGCTGGACTGAGAGGTTGAACAGCCACATTGGGACTGAGACACGGCCCAAACTCCTACGGGAGGCAGCAGTAGGGAATTTTCGGCAATGGAGGAAACTCTGACCGAGCAACGCCGCGTGAACGATGAAGTATTTCGGTATGTAAAGTTCTTTTATTGAAGAAGAAAAAATAGTGGAAAAACTATCTTGACGATATTCAATGAATAAGCCCCGGCAAACTATGTGCCAGCAGCCGCGGTAATACATAGGGGGCGAGCGTTATCCGGAATTATTGGGCGTAAAGGGTGCGTAGGCGGTTTGGTAAGTCTATAGTTTAATTTCAGTGCTTAACACTGTTCTGCTATAGAAACTATCAGACTAGAGTGAGATAGAGGCAAGTGGAATTCCATGTGTAGCGGTAAAATGCGTAAATATATGGAGGAACACCAGAGGCGTAGGCGGCTTGCTGGGTCTTTACTGACGCTGAGGCACGAAAGCGTGGGGAGCAAACAGGATTAGATACCCTGGTAGTCCACGCCGTAAACGATGAGTACTAAGTGTCGGGGAAACTCGGTACTGAAGTTAACACATTAAGTACTCCGCCTGAGTAGTACGTACGCAAGTATGAAACTTAAAGGAATTGACGGGACTCCGCACAAGCGGTGGATCATGTTGTTTAATTCGAAGATACACGAAAAACCTTACCAGGTCTTGACATACTCTGCAAAGCTATAGCAATATAGTGGAGGTTATCAGGGATACAGGTGGTGCATGGTTGTCGTCAGCTCGTGTCGTGAGATGTTAGGTTAAGTCCTAAAACGAGCGCAACCCTTGTCACTAGTTGCCAGCATGTTATGATGGGCACTTTAGTGAGACTGCCAATGAAAAATTGGAGGAAGGTGAGGATCACGTCAAATCATCATGCCCCTTATGATCTGGGCTACAAACGTGATACAATGGCTGTTACAAAGAGTAGCTAAAACGCGAGTTTATAGCCAATCTCATAAAAGCAGTCTCAGTTCGGATTGAAGTCTGCAACTCGACTTCATGAAGTTGGAATCGCTAGTAATCGCGAATCAGCATGTCGCGGTGAATACGTTCTCGGGGTTTGTACACACCGCCCGTCAAACCACGAAAGTTGGTAATACTCAAAAACGGTAGCCTAACTTCTTCGGAAGAGGGAACTGTCTAAGGTAGGATCGATGATTGGGGTTAAGTCGTAACAAGGTATCCCTACCGGAAGGTGGGGATGGATCACCTCCTTTCTAAGGAAAAGAAAATTTTTTAAATTTTCATCTTCAGTTTTGAAAGACTTAGTTCTAATAAGTAGTAAGTTTTTCTCTTTTAAGAAAAAGGAAGGGCCTATAGCTCAGTTGGTTAGAGCACACGCCTGATAAGCGTGAGGTCGATGGTTCAAGTCCATTTAGGCCCACCAACTGATCAATAAGGTCATCTTTCTGATTCTTAAAAAAAGTTCTTTGAAAAGTAGATAAACAAAGTAAAATAATAGAAATCAAAGGAATTAAGGGCGTACAGTGGATGCCTTGGCACTAAGAGCCGATGAAGGACGCAATTAACGGCGATACGCCACGGTTAGTTGTAAATAAATGAAGATCCGTGGATTTCCGAATGGGGCAACCTACTACAATAAACTTGTAGTTTTTTGGTATTCAAATATCAAAAAGGGAAACGTAGTGAACTGAAATATCTAAGTAACTACAGGAAAAGAAAGTAATAACGATTCTGGTAGTAGTGACGAGCGAATCCGGAACAGCCAGATACTATTCAAACTAGTTACAAAATTTTAATTAACTTGAATTTTTTGGAAAGAAAAACTAAAAAAGGTGAAAGTCCTGTAGAGTAATAATTAAAATCTAGAGTATCAAAAAGTACGGCGAGACACGAGAAATCTTGTCGGAAGACGGGAGGACCATCTCCCAAGGCTAAATACTCCTTAGTGACCGATAGTGAACTAGTACCGTGAGGGAAAGGTGAAAAGAACCCCGGGAGGGGAGTGAAATAGATCCTGAAACTGTATGCCTACAATTAGTCAGAGCTCGTTTATGAGTGATGGCATGCCTTTTGCAGAATGAACCGGCGAGTTATGATATATAGCAAGGTTAAGTTTGAAGGAACGTAGCCGTAGTGAAAGCGAGTTTTAAGAGAACGTTAAGTTGTATGTCATAGACCCGAAACTGAAGTGAGCTAGCCATGAGCAGGTTGAAATTTAGGTAAAACTAAATGGAGGACCGAACCAGGACACGTTGAAAAGTGTTTGGATGACTTGTGGCTAGGGGTGAAATTCCAATCGAACTCAGAGATAGCTGGTTCTCCCCGAAATAGCTTTAGGGCTAGCGTTGGTCATTGTTTTTAATGAAGGTAGAGCACTAAATGAGTGAGGGCTTCACCTCGAAGTACTGATCTCAATTAAACTCCGAATGTCATTAAAAAAAGATCAGCAGTCAGACTATGAGCGATAAGGTCCATGGTCAAAAGGGAAAGAGCCCAGACCGTCAGCTAAGGTCCCTAAATTAATGTTAAGTGGTAAAGGAAGTAAAGACGTTTAAACAACTAGGAAGTTGGCTTAGAAGCAGCCATCTTTTAAAGAGTGCGTAATAGCTCACTAGTCGAATGACTTTGCGCCGAAAATATATCGGGGCTCAAACATTATACCGAAGCTCCGGATAACAAAATAAATTCTTTATTTTGTATATGGTAGGGGAAGCGTTCTGATGTCGTTGAAGCTATAGCGTAAGCAGTAGTGGAGAAATCAGAAGTGAGAATGCCGGTGTAAGTAACGAAAAGATAGGTGAGAATCCTATCCGTCGAAAACCCAAGGTTTCCAGGGGCAGGTTCGTCCACCCTGGGTTAGTCAGGACCTAAGGCGAGGTAGAAATACGTAGTCGATGGACAGCAGGCTAAAATTCCTGCACTAAAAAAATAACTGATGGAGGGACAAAGAAGGCTAAGCACGCCCTTTATTGGATTAGGGTAGAAAAACCAAGTTTGAGAAAATAGGCAAATCCGTTTTCTTATTCCAAAAAATAAGGTTTTAAAGTAAAGTGACTGATGTCATACTTTCAAGAAAAGCTTCTAGGGTTAATTATTTTTTTACCTGTACCGTAAACCGACACAGGTGGGAAGGTAGAGTATACTAAGACGCGCGAGAAAACTCTTGTTAAGGAACTCGGCAAAATTGCTCCGTAACTTCGGGATAAGGAGAGCTTTTATGATAAAAAGTAAAAGCCGCAGAGAATAGGCCCAAGCGACTGTTTATCAAAAACATAGGTCTCTGCTAAACTGTGAAGTGATGTATAGAGGCTGATGCCTGCCCGGTGCTGGAAGATTAAAAGGAGATGTTCGGGGTAACCCAAAGCATTAAATTGAAGTCCCAGTGAACGGCGGCCGTAACTATAACGGTCCTAAGGTAGCGAAATTCCTTGTCGGGTAAATTCCGACCCGCACGAAAGGCATAACGATTTGGGCGCTGTCTCAACAAGAGTCTCGGTGAAATCAAATTACCGGTGAAAATGCCGGTTACCCGCGACAGGACGAAAAGACCCCATGGAGCTTTACTGTAACTTAATATTGGGATTGAGAATAACATGTACAGGATAGGTGGGAGACAATGATTTTAAAACGCTAGTTTTAAAGGAGTCGACCTTGGGATACCACCCTTGTTATTTTTAGTTTCTAACCTACATGAGTGTATCATGAGGGACAGTGTTTGGTGGGCAGTTTGACTGGGGCGGTCGCCTCCTAAAGAGTAACGGAGGCGTTCATAAGGTTTCCTCAAAATGGTCAGAAATCATTTTTAGAGTGTAAAGGCATAAGGAAGCTTGACTGCGAGACCTACAAGTCGAGCAGAGACGAAAGTCGGACTTAGTGATCTTACGGTACCGCATGGAAGGGCCGTAACTCAACGGATAAAAGCTACCCTGGGGATAACAGGCTTATCGCTTCCGAGCGTTCACAGCGACGAAGCGGTTTGGCACCTCGATGTCGGCTCATCGCATCCTGGAGCTGGAGAAGGTTCCAAGGGTTGGGCTGTTCGCCCATTAAAGCGGAACGCGAGCTGGGTTCAGAACGTCGTGAGACAGTTCGGTCTCTATCCGTCGTGGGCGTTGGAAATTTGAAAGGAGCTGTCCCTAGTATGAGAAGACCGGGATGGATATACCGCTGGTGTTTCAGTTGGTTCGCCAGAGCCACAGCTGAGTAGCTATGTATAGAAAGGATAAACACTGAAAGCATCTAAGTGTGAAGCCTCCCTTAAGATGAGATTTCCCTATGAGATCCCTGAAAGACTATCAGGTTGATAGGCTAGAAGTGTAAGAATAGTGATATTTTCAGCTGACTAGTACTAATAGATCCATTGACTTTGATTTTTTTAAAAAAACTTTTGTTTATCTAGTTTTGAAAGATCCTTGGTGATTTAGTTAAGGGGAAACACCTGTTTCCATTCCGAATACAGCAGTTAAGTCCTTAAACACCGAAGATAGTTTTTAATGTTAAAAGCCAAAATAGGTTTTTGCCAAGGATTACTTAAAAAAGAATAAAAAAAATACTTT
>NZ_VWOH01000003.1:0-600 GCF_009268075.1 'Cynodon dactylon' phytoplasma
TACCACTATGAAGATTTAAACGATGAAATTCTTTTTGATTAAAACATTTAATCCATCTTCTTATTTGTGCTTTATGGGAAATATGGAATTTTTGTTGAATGGTTTGGAGAGGATGACCTTCTTGTTTCATAAAAACGGCTTTTAATTTAGTTTCGAAAGAATAAAGTCGATGTTTTTCTTTTGAAATCAGTAATTTTAAATTTAGTGAGCCAAGCGTAGATAAGAGATTTATTACTTAAATTAAATTTTTTCACAATTTGGGAATTACTCATCAGCCCTGTTTTTATGGCCATGACTACTTTTTGTTTAGTTTCTAAAGAATAATTTCTGATTTTATTAGGATAAGATGTTAATTGCTCTTCTTTAATGGATTTGTAAATAAAGTGTTTTTCTTTTAAACCAAATTTTTGGATTATTTGTTGATTAGTCAAACCTTTTTGTTTGGCTTCTATTATTTCTTTTTTCAACTTTAAAGAATATTTTTTGAATATTTGAGGAGACATTTTTAGAATTTTAATCCTCTTTTTTTCTCTTTTCATTACTTAAATACGAACATTCTTATTATAAAGAGTTTTTTAGTAATTAATCAGGTGTTTTTTG
>NZ_VWOH01000003.1:610-49288 GCF_009268075.1 'Cynodon dactylon' phytoplasma
CTTATATTTTTTCTGTCTTTTTTAAATCTTTCGAAAGATCATGAATTATATTAAAAAAATAATTAAAATAATCTTCTTCAATATCATATAATTCAGTCATTTTGTTAATCATTTCCAAAAATCTATTATTATAGTTTTCATCATATCCAGATTGTTGCATTTCTTTTTCTAAATTCTTTTTTATTTGATTAAATGATTCTAAAGAATATAGATGATCTAGAAAAAATTTACCAAAAGATGTCATTATATCAGTCATCGTTAAAAGCGATTTAATTGATTTCTGTTGGTCAAGAGTTGGTACATGATCAGAAAAAGTTAAATCACTAACGTTTTTGTTTATTAAATTAAAAAATTTTTCATAACAATGATATTGATTCAAAATTTTTTCGTTAAAATTATTTCTTTTAATCATTTGTTTCATGAAATCCCAAACTAGTTCATGTAGTAAATATTTTTTATTTAATAACATTTCATGCATCATTAGATTGTCTTTAACAGTATATTTTTCAATATCAAAATTTTGTTGTGCTTTGATAGAGTTACGAGCGATAAATAGTAAAAAAAATAATAAAACAGAAGCAGCAAAAAATCTTCTTCTTATAAATTGAATTTTATTTAACATTTCTTTAACCTCACTTAGGTTACGCCATCTAGCTTTTTTTCCTATTCCAGAAAAAGAAGTTAGATAGTTTTTTTAATTTATAAACTGACAATAACTTTAAAAAAAATGATCTCAGTTATACGACACATCTTGAGCGTATAAATGAGGTCATTGTGATTATATTATATAAGTATTTTTTCTTGCATAATATACTTTTTTTTCAATAAAACAGGCTTTGTTCCATACTCTATTATAACCTAATTTAAAAGATGTCAAATTAATAAAAATATTAATAAAATTTCTATCTTTAAAAGTTTTTCATTGGTTTTAGAACAAATTTGGCCAAAAATATAAGAAGTTTAAAGACAATATTTGAAGTCAGTTTTGCGGCTAGACCTATCGCCGAATTTTTTTTAAAATTTTTTTAATTAATTAAAAGTGAGTATGTAAAAAATTTTGAGCCAAAGCATTTCTTTTCAAATCATTAGATTGTAAAATTCCCTTTAAATTAGTATCAGCATTTTTTCTTATATCTTCTAAAGTAGTAGATTCATTTTTAATCCAAGTAATGAAAAAATTTTCAATAAAATAATTTCTTTCTTTGTCGACAGTATTTAGCACACTTTTCCTAAATTCAACATATATATCTTCATTATCATTATTATCATTGGACAAAATTTCAAAACATTCTATTTTTGGTTCAAAATCATTTTTTAATTCCAAGGCAAAAACAGAATTATATCTTAAAATAATTGAAATTAAAAAAAATAAAAAAGATATAAAAGAAATTTTTTTAAAAAATAAATTAAAATTTTTATTTAAAAAATTCATTATTTTAAACTCCTTTTTTTTTAATTTATTCAAAAAAATAATTAAATACAATCTAATTTTAAAACTTTTTTTAAAAAAAATCTATTTATAAAAAAAAGATCGCAGGATAAAAATAAATAGAAAATTTTTACATTAATATTATATATTGGTGATTAATGAGTCAAAATGACATTTTTTGTTTTTTTATACAATGATTTTTCGAATAAACTTCTGATTCACTTTTTTTCTTCTTTTTTTTGCATTTTTATTTATGACTCACAAAATACACAACACATATATAAAAAAAACTATTTCTTTTTAAAACCCTCGTGCTCTTTTTTTTTATAAATAGATTCTTTTATACGTTTCTAAGTCATATTTTCTTAAAATGTCATCAACATCTTTAAAATGAGAGTACTTTTCAGGGATTTTTTATTTCATTCATTATTTTTTTCTTTTATCTAATTGTTTTTTGATTTTCAAAGCGTTTTTTGTTCCTACCTCATCATTGTCAAAAGCAATTAAAACTTTTATTTCATTTTTTTTTAAGAATCTTAAAATAGTTAAAATTACAAGAAAAAATAATTCAATATACAAATATGGAGACAGAATGTCATCAATTAGAAAAAAAATAAAGTTAAAAAACCAAAAATGGTCTGAAATAGGTGGAACTATTCAACGAAAATCAACTATGATATAGAAAATTATTGGAATACCTTTAAAAACTGGTTTTCTTAATCATTTTTTTTAAAATTTTTTCTTTAAAATAAGGTTAGTGAAAAAATAAACTAATTCAAAATGAAAGGAAATTAAATAAAATATTCTCTACATCGAAAAATATCAACATTCATTTTAATAATTATTAAAAAAATATTCAAAGGATTTTTGATTTTTTTAATATTTTTAGCTTTAATTATATTTTTAAATAATATATTAAAGGATCCGAGAAAAATAAAACCTGAATCTATAGAAAAACCTATAATTTATGAAACGAATAAATGGTTTGAAAATAATCAAGAAATGATTATTAAAAGTTATGTTTTTTATGGTTTAAACGGTTTAAATTATTATCAAAAACAACTTGAAAAAGAAAAAATTAAATCAAATACAGACCAAAATCCTAATTTAATTGATATTTATCAAAATAGAATTCAAAATCAAAAAGAACCTACAGAACTTTTACCCGTTGTTTATGGTCCTTTTAAAAATTGGGAAGAAGGAGAAACATATTTTGGTTCTTTTCTCCAAGAACATTCATCATCTTCATTAGAACCTTTATCATTTTGTTCATATATTGATAATTTTAAAGTATTAGAGAATTTATATCAAATTACTTTTTATTATAAAGGACCTAAAAAATTTTTAGAAATAGATAAAGATTATTATATTGGAGATGCTAATTTACCTTATGATCCTCAGAAAAAATTATCTCAGCGTAAACAATATCATTTACATTTTAATCCAGTCCGAAACACCCTCAGTGTGTATACGGAGAAGTTTAATACTAAATAAAATTAAATATTAACAGAGGTATTATATTATTATGAATTTAACTTTACAAAAGATTAAATTTTATTTTATTATTGTTTTATTTTTTATTTATTTATTTTGTCTTTCCAATATTAATATTATTTGGGCTAAAGATAAAGGTTATAAAAAAAATAATCATTCACAATCTTCTAAAAATATAAATAATTTAATAATAAATCAAAGAATACAAGAACAATTAGAAGAAACAACAACAAGAGAAATATTAAATGAAAATTTGATCAATAGAATAAGAAGAAATAACGAAGCTTTTAGAATTCTTTTGGAATATTTAAGAACAAGAAATAATAATAATTAAAGATAATTTAAAATATCTTTTTCTAATTTTTTCAGAATATTAAAACAAACCATTACCAAAAACCTTTTCTTAAAAATCGGTGTAGGAACTTTAAAACTAACTAGTCGTTGTTTTTTTTGGAGAAGTTTAGCTTATCTAGGTTGGGAATTATACCAATTAAAAGATTTCAAAAATACTCCTACTACTCCCTCAAACTCAATCACAGAAACAGTTCAAAAACCTATTGCCCGGATGTGACCCAGTCTGAGCAGTTCAGAAATATAAGTAAAGAATAGATTTATTTCTATGTATTTTCTACATAGAAACCTAGAAATTAGTTAGTTGTGTGTTAATACCAATCCTTACTAATTAGTTTCTAGGTTTTTGTATAGAAGACACACAAAAAAAGGATTGGTAAATTAAATGGAAAATAAAAAAATCCAATATAAAAATATTTTTATTGCTTATTTAGACAAAAAAAAGAGTTTTAATGAAAGAGATATTCAAGCCTTTTTACTTAATTTAATGAAACAATACGATAATCAAATTAATTATTTAATTGTGGGGCAAAAAAGATAAAAGATTTAATGTTTTATTAATGTTAAATAAAAGACCTTGTTTTAGAAATAAAAAGATTTTTAATTTAATACTTAAAGAAAAAAAGCTCTAAAGCGGCAAAAACTTTAGAACCAATTAATATAGAGAAAATAATATCTTCTAAAAACATTTACTAAGATAGTATAGCACAAAGTGATAAGGTTTGTGAATATGGTACGCCGCATTTTATTCAAGAAATATCCGAGAAAACTCGTAAAGCCTAAAACGAAGAATATATTGATTACATGAATCGATTAAAAAAGAATTTGATGAAGACAAGGAAATGACTGTAGAAGAAGTTATAGATTCTGTTTTTAGTTTTTTATATCGTACTTTTATATCGTACTAAAAACTATATGGTAGTCTGGATCAATTCAGTTAATTAAGATTAGATTACAACTGTTCACATTTTTTTGTAATACTTTAAATATATAATAAAAGATAAATTTTGTATTAAAGAAAAATTTGTATTTTTAAAAGATAAAATTAAAATTAATCTGAAAAATAATAATTACTTTTATTATTTTTTTTATATTTTTTTTAAAAAAATCTATTTTAAGATAATAATCTTTTTATATTTTTTAAAATTGTTCTAAAAAAATATAAAAAATAAAATAAAAAAATTTAAAAATAAAAATTCATTATCTAAAATGCAAAGCAAAATTACTGATAATATCTCAAAAAAAATAAAAAAATATTATATTTATAAAAATTTTATATTCTTTTGTCTAAAATAATAAAATTTGACATTTTTTCATAAGTTATTATAATAACTTGAAAGCAAATAAATATAGATTTAATTTACTTTTTATTTGTTTGAATTAAAGTTATTAGGGAGTTTTATGATGTCAGTAAAAAAATATAATCCTTTTAAAAAAATAAAAAATTTTTTTATTGGAATATTTTATGGAATATTAGGATTTGTGGTTGGTATATTAATTGCTTTACTTGTTTGTTTATTAGTTGCTATATTTATGTCTCAGTCTAGTTCAAATAAAGATGAAACATTACATGAAATGAATGATATAATAGATCGAATTAGAAATAGTGAAGAAGAAGAAGTTAGTGATGAACAAATTAAACAAATTCTAAAACCGTTTTACAATTTTATGGAACAATTAGAAGATAGTAAAGAAAAAAATACAGATAATTCCACAGAAAAAATAAAACAATTACAAGCAGAAAAAAATGAATATAATAAAGAACAAGTTTAAGATTAAGATACTTAATAATTAATAGTGGTAAGAAGATTAAATAAAAAATTCACTTTATAGAATTATCTTTTGAATAGATTTATCTTTTGATAAAATCATACTATGAATTTTAATTTTTAAATTAAAATATTAAGGAGTTTTATTTAATGATATTAAAAGATAAATTAAAAAATAATATTGATTTATTAATTTTGTTTAAATTATTATTTTTTGTAATTTTTACTTTATTATTTATTAATAAAAATATTATATATGCTATGAAAAAAAATCCATCCAATAATGTTGAAAATAATAAGGAAGAAGTTAGTGATCAGCAAATAGAACAATTTGATAAACTTATTAAACAAATTAAAAGGAGTAAAAATCCTTCTATAAAAAAAGATTTTCAACCTTGGAAACCTAAATTTATTTTAGCAGATTTCGAATTTAAAATACCAAATAATTCTAATTCTCAACATAGATTATTAACAGATAATCAAAATATTAATTTTTTACCAGAAAGTTCTTCAAATTTAAATTTTAAAAGAACAGATAAAATTCAAACAAATGAAGAATCTTCAAAAAAAAGATTAAAAACTAGTAATAACAATCATTATGATATAGATTTAAATGTAGATTTAAATAAATAAATTTTAAACAAAATATATAAAATATTTTATGCAAATGAAATATTTTATTTTTTTATATTTAAATTATTATTTTGTTTAAATTAAAAATAAACAAAAACATGAAAAAAAGATAAAATAATTAATTTTTTGTTTTTTTAATTTTTAAATTAATAAAAATAATGTGTTTGTTATAATGAAATACTATTCTTTTTTTATAATTTTAAGTTATTTCTAAAAATTTCATTAATAATAAAAGTTAAAAATTTGATGAAAAAATTGATTTAGAACTAAATCTTAAAATTAATAATTCTTTTTTTCTGAATATTTAGATTTTAATTTATTTCTTATGTCTTAAAATCAGAAAATTTTTTTTAGATATTAAAAAAGCTATTGAAATGAAATGTGTACAAACCAAATAGAGAAACTGATAAAAGGTTTATAGCCCAATTTCCAGATTAGAACAAAAAAATATAAAAAAGATTTTATGTAAGAAAATCATCTTCAATACGACAAAAAAAGAAAAAAAAGGATAAAAAAATTTATAACAAAAAAATAAATAAAAATGTGTATTATTTATTTTTTTGAAAAAATTTAAAAATTTTTTATTTTTCGTTATCTATTTATTAAAGTAAAAACTAGATGGTATAGATGGCCATTTATTTAATAAAATCTTTTTAATTTAAAAAATTTTTAATTTAAAAAATATTTTAAATTAAATATAGTAAATATAATAACATATTGTGTCTTCTTATTAAAAATAAGAAAAGTTTTTTTTTAATCTTATTTTTAATAAAGTAAAAAAATAAGATTAAAAAATTAAAAAAATGTTTTTATTATTTTATTAATAATAAAATTAAAATAAAAAAATATTCCTCTTTTCTTTTTGTTTTAAGTTGGTTTCCTTATTTTGAAACTAAAAGAATGTTTTTATTAATATTTTATGTTTTTTTATCAAATCTTTCGTTTTGAAATTAATTTTTTAATCAACCATATATTTTTCAAATAATTTTAATCAAATTTGTAAAAAAAGAAAGACTTTATTTTATTAATATTTTTTTTTGAATAATTGTTTTTTTTGTTTTTTTAGTTGTAATTATTTGGTTAATATATTTTGATTCTAATTTATTAAGATAAAAAAATAAATATTTATTTTGATCATAAATTTTTATTTTTTAAAAAATAATTTTTAAATAATTGTAAATTATTATGTATTTCAAAAATTTTTAATTAAAGGATGGTTTCTCGATTTATGTTAATTAAATCTTTTAGAATTTATAATATTTTTTCTGGTATTATTTTATTATTTTTATTTTCTTTTTGCTTTCCTAAAGTTTTGTGGGCTGCCTCTTCTGATTCAGAAATTAATATGAGAAAACAAATTAAACTTGTTTTTAATGAAGAAAGCGGACAAATTGAACAAAAAATTATTTGTTCTGAATATGATGATACAAGATCACGTCGTTATTTTGATAGATTAGATTATTTTCGACAATATCATCAAAGACAAAAATATGTAAAACAAAATGATAAAAAAAAAATATCTCAAACACAACAATCTAAATCTATTTTTGGAGAAAATTCCAAATCAGAAACATTTATTTCTGAAGACGAACAAAATTATCGCGATTCTAAAACTTTATCATTATTTAAATAATTAATTTTTTTATTTTTTTAAAGAAAAAAATAGATCAAATTTTATTTAAAAAATGAACAAAATAACTATTTTAAAATTTTTTTTGTAAATTTTTTTATTCTTTTACTCATTTTAATTTATATTATTCTTTTTTTGAAAAAAAGTAAAAAAAGTCAAAAGGTTTCTTTTTTTTAGACAATTAGATATATTTTTTTTATTATTACATTGTATTTAAAAGTTTTGTTTTTAATCTTTTTCATAATTGAAAAAAAAGGAGTTTAAAATAATGAATTTTGTAAACAAAAAATGTAATTTTGTTTTAAAAAATTTTGTTTTAACATTTTTTTTATCTTTTTTAATTTTAATTAATTTTAAAGCTAATAATGTTTTCGCTTTAGATGCTTTAGAACCTCAAGAGTTAGAAACAAAAGCAATTATAGATCCAAAGTCAGAAGAAAATGAAAAAAAACAAAAAAGAATAGAGACTATTAATCATAAAATAGATAAAATCGGTTTAAAAGATGAACCAACAATAGATAATCTTGATTTTGTTTTTTTCAAACAAAGAATTTTAGATAAAGTTTTCAAAAAGGAAATAGATTTAGTTAAAGATATTTTTATTAATCAATTCATTGAAAAATCAGATTTAGAAGAAATAAGAAAATCTTCTTTAGAAATTTTAACAAAAATATTAACTAATATTAATATTTATAGAACAGATTTAACTGAAAAATTTTTTACAATCGAAATAGAATAATTTTTTTTAAAGAAAAATATTTTAAAATATTCAATAAAAAAATTTTGGATGTAATTAATAACATCCAAAATTTTTATTTTTATTTATAATTTTATATTTTTTTTCGGTAAATCATATAAAAGTTTAAAATAACTTGTTATAAAATGTTAAAATATTGTATATTAATATTATATATTAAAATTTAATATTAAATAGAGGAGTTTATAAATTGAAAAAAATTAAAAAAATATTTTTTTGCCCTTTAACTTTAATTCTTTCTAATATTTTTTTATTCCTAATTCTTTTTTTGTTTATTAAATTTGGATCGAAAATTGTTTTTATTAATAAAATTATTTATCAATATAAATATTTAATAATTTATCTTTTAAATATTTTATTGTATTTCATTTTAACAATAACTATTTTTTTTACTATTTTTTTCTTTATTTATTTTTGTTTTAAACAAAAAATAGAGAATTATTTTAAAAATAAAAAAATGAGTGTTTCTTTTACTGCTATGTCTATTTTTCTTGTATCAAATATTTTTTGGTTGATATTTCTTTTTGTTATTTGTTTTAAAGATTTTTTTATTAAAATTGATTAAATAATTTAATTAATTTTTTTAGACTATTAAGAAAAATTTTTTTAATAATATTTATTATATTTTTTAGTTAGGTTTTTTTAAAAGATTATCAAAATTATTTTTATGTTGAAGGAATCCTAGTTAATACCAATTATAATGTATAATCCAAATTTAGATAAAAATAAATATAAAAATTCCAAAAATAAAAAAAATGATTATGTTTATTTTAAAGATAAAATTTTAGATATAGTAGATGATAAAATTAAAATCTAAAGTTCGAAAATTATATTCCTATTTTTTTGTTGAATTTACAATTGATGAAGATATTTTAAAACTTTTAAGAATAAGAATAATAGATTAGTGAAAAAATTCTTATTGAATTTATTAATAAAATATATGATAATATAGAAATCAAAATATCTAATAGTTTTTTTTAAATTTAGAAATTTAATATAATTATGAAAATTTAAAAACAACAATTTTTATTTTCAATAAATCAATGACTGATGCAAAAATTATGGAATTATTGAGAATTATAGATGAAAAAATTTGTTTGGATAGGGGTTCATTAATGGTAGATTTAATTTTTACAGAAATCAAAGTATTCAAGAATTTTTTAAAAATATTTAAAATTTAAAATGTTTGCTTAATAATTAATAATTTGTATAATGTCTATGACAATTTATTACTAAATTTTATTGAAAGATTTTAGGAAATATTGTGTTTTATCTTTTTTTAAAAAAATATAAAAAAGATATAAAAAATATAAAAAAATAAAAGGAATTTTTTAAAAATGAACTTTGTATATAAAAAAAATAAATTTATTTTTCAAAACATTTTATTCTTTTTTATTTTATTTATTTTAATGATTAGTATAAAATCTAGTGTTTTCGCTTTAGTATCAGAAAATAATAATTCAGAAGAAAAAATGACATCAAATAAATCAAAAGAAGAATTAATTTTAGAAAAAAGTTCAAGACAGAAAAGTTTAAATTGTGTTAATGATTTTATTTCTGCTAAAGAAGATTATCAGTTTTTCAAAAAAAATATTTTAGATTTTATGGATGAAAATCAACAAAAAGCAATTTCTAAAAAGTTTGCTCCGAAGCTCAATGAATATTTAATGAAATTTAAAAATGAAGTTGATTCTTCGCCAGAAAAAATGGTTGAAAATATTTGCAGTTATTTATCTGCAATTCTTTTTAGTGTTTCTATTGAAAGAAGCGAATTAACATATAATTTCTTTTTTTTCGGTGAACCTTTTTTAAGATAATTTTTTAAATCACATATAATTTAAAATATGTTATAAAAATATCAAAGATATTGTTAAACTAAATTATAAAATTTACAAAAATTAATTAATAAAAAAATAAGAAAATGTTTTTTTTGAGCAAAATGCTTTTTAATATAATAAAAATGAATCTATTTATATGATTGAAAATTTCGTATATTTGGAGTTTTTTGCATAAAAAAACAAATAATTTATTATTTTTTTGTTAAAAATCTTTAATTTATTACTAATTATTTCTTTATTTTATTTTTGTTTTGAAAACATAATAAAAAATTAAAATATAATAAAAAATAAAAATATTTAATATAAAGAAAATGTTAGAAAAAAAGTAAAAGAATACAATAAAAAAATATTAGTAAAATGATATAAGATAACAAAATTTAAATTACTAAGTTATAAAGTATAAAAGATATAAAGTTTTTCAAAATAAAACACTTGAAAAATTTTTTTTATGTGATTTTGATACATTAATATGACTTCTTTAACTAAAATCTTTTGAATTAGATAAAAATAAATTATTTTATGGGGTAAAAAACAAAGAACATATATCATTATTTAGATTCAATAATACTTCACAAACGTTCATTTTCGTTAAACTCCTTTTCATTCACAACCTCACTTTAGCCAAAAGAAAAAAAGCCAAGCTGTTTTTATTTATTAAATAAAAAAGCTTAGCTTTTTTTGTATCTTTGTATCAGTACCGTTCAGACTGGGTCAGACTGGGTCAGACTGGAGCAGTTCAAGCAGTTCATTTATGCTTAAATAATGTTCTAGATGACCGCTTTATTTTTTGGTTTTTAAGATAAATTAACCAGAACGCTATGCAAACAATTAAAACACTTAAAACAATTATTTTATAAAAAAAGAAATGATGTTGGGGATTTAAAAATTCATAAGGATAATGATGATATTTTTTCCAAACATATAAAGAAGTAATAAAATAAACTAATAAATGGACTATTCCGATATAAAATTTTTTTAATTTTAAAACGGTTTGATCAATTACTAAATAATAAAAAACAAAAATAGTAGTTAAAACATAATGTTCTAAGAAAAAAACTATTATACTAAAGAAGGTTTTTTTTTGAAATAAGGTTTTTTCTTTAATAATCGGAGCACAAATGATTATCATTATTAAACTATCTAAGGCACATATAAAAGAAAAATATCTATTTTCTTGTGCAAAACATAAGTTAGTTAAAAAATAAAGATTAATTAATAAAATAGTCTGTCTTGTAAATAAATAAAAAGAACAAAAAGGTTTTTGATATCCTTTTAAAAACCCCAATATTAAAATAATAAAACTAAAAAAACATAAAAATAAATCTAAAATTCTTTTTCTATTTTGCATTAAACTCCTTTTTTATATTTATAGCGTTAAGCTTTTTCATATACAAACTTAAATTTTTGCTTATAGGGTTAAAGTATAAATAATAATTTTTTGTGGTAGTTATTTTTTTTATAATAATTATAATAAGGTAAACCAGCATCATCAATGTAATAATCTTCATCTATCTCTAAAAAGTATTGAGGACCAGCAAAATGAAAATAGAATTAGCCGGTAATTTCATCACATTTAGAAAATTTGATATATTGAATTAATACTGAATTTAATTAATATTTTTCTTATCATCAGAGTAGCGCTATTCAATACCGATGTCGATACACCACTATAATCATTATCGTTCCATTCTTTGAAAGGGTTTTTTTACAAAAGGAAAAATAATTTTTTGGTTCTGTCTGGTCTTGTTGCATTAGTAGAATACGGTTTTTAACAATATAATTAAATCCTTATTTGGAGTTTTTGAAGGTTCTTTTAATTCTTTTTACCATTCTTTTTGATAGTATCATCCTAATCTATTGAAATAATAGAAAGTATAAGTTTTTTCAATCATGGTTTGGTTTTTTTCTGGGTATTTTTGGATTTCTTTAATTTGAGGTTTGGGAATAAGTAATAGAGATTTGTTTAAAAGGACGTTTATCTAAAGGAAAAAAATTCATAATAATAAGAGCTACCATAATTTAAAACAAATAAAACAAAAACAAATCATCAAACTGATAGTTATTTTAGTGCTTAGAATAGCTATTTTTTTATTATTTTGAGTAATTTCTGTCTTTGTAATCAATTTATTCCTAATATCTAATTCTAAAGTGATAATTATTATGAAGCAATACTATTTTAAAGTAAAAAGATCAAAAAAACTAGTTTTTTTTAAGGTATTTTCTTTCTAGTGATTTTTTTACAAACATTTTCGCCTAATTTCAGACTGAATTTTTCTGAACTTCTATCATTAGTAACATTTTTTTTGTTCAGTCTATAAAGTTCAAATATATTATTTCTTTATAAAAAATATTTTTTTGATAAATATAAATAAAAACTAAAAATTTCGACGGTAAAACTGGGTTTAAAATCCAACTTCTCTTGATATTTACTCAAAAATAGTCATATTTCTATCAAATTTCGAAAAAAATCTATAAAAATCTTTTAACCAAAAAATATATAAACAAATTTTTTGTTTTTTTTCTATATTTTGATAAAATTTATTTGTTTTTTAAAAATAAAAAATTAGAAAAAAATAGTATAGGTGAAAAATTTTATGTGTTGTTATTTAGAATTATTAATAGTATCTATTTGGGTTTTTTAGCTTGTTTTGAATAAAAAATCTTATTTTTTACATAATTTATTCTATAAAATATTTATTTATTCAAAAAATTTAAAAATACAGAAAGGAAAAACATGTTATCAATTAATTTTAAATTTTATAGTATTTTCTATAGTATTTTCATCTTTAATTTATTATTTTTCTGTTTTATTTTTATTAATCAAAATAATCAAAATTTATTATTAGCTTCTTCTTCTCAAACAATAGATTTAGTAAAAAAAGAAACTTTTGTTTTTGATATTGAAAGTGGTAAAATTGAAAAAAGTTTTCATTTTGTTCCGAAAGCAAGTATTATGAGAAGTCATTATAGTAAAAAATGTTATTTAAAAAATAGAAATAAAAGAACAGAAAAAGAACGTGAAAGATATCAAAAAAAAATGTCTGTTTACAGAGAATTCCAACAAAAAAAAATTTTGGCAGAAAAAAAACTTTTGAAAGAAAAACAAGAAGAAGAACAAAAATATCGCGATTCTCAAACTTTACTATTGTTTAAATAATATGTTTAAATAATTTTTAAAAAATTTTTTTTAGTTTTTTTATTAAAAAAAATACATATATAAAAAAATTTTTTTTAAATTTCTTTATATTTTTTTTATAAAAGTTTATTTTTTTATAAAATTTAATTTAATTATTTCAAAAACATTAAACATTTTTTGAAAGAAAAAAAAAGAGGTTTTAAAAAATTAAAATTGAATAAAATTAAGATATTAACTTTTATTTTCACTATTTTTTATTGTTGTATTTTGCTTTATTTTTTTATTTTATCTATTGATGAATATTTTTATAGTGTTCTAGCAAATTTTGATTGTATTTTATTAAGACTTTTGATTTTAATTTTTGTTTCTTTTATATCTCCTTTTATTTTTAATATTTTTTTAAAAAAATTTATAAAAAAAAGTAAGTTAATTATTATTGAAAATATTTATTTTAAATCAACTTTTATTTTTGTTTTTTTATTATTTTTATTAAAATATTTGGATTTTTATTAAAACAAATTGGGTATAAGACCATCTATCTGTAAAAATGGTTCTTAATATTAACTAAAAATTGTTCATATAAAAAAGTAAGATATGTAATAATGACAAATAATAAAATAAGATATGACAATTTTATATCTTATTTAGATGAAAAGGTAATTTCACTAGATAAAGATTTTTTATAGCTAAAATTAGAAACAAATAAAACATAGCTAAAATTAGAAACAAATAAAACATAGAGAAAGTAATTTCTCTACAAAATATTTATAATAATGTTACAATTACAGAGTAATTATTTTGATGAATATGTATTTCTAATTTCATTCAAGAAATATTGGATAAAACTAGAAAATATCAAAGTGACGAATATATAGATTATATTGATAAAAATTAAAAAGATTTTGACGAAGACTTTCTTATTATCAGTTCAAAATTAGTTTTTTTTATATAAACAAAAAAATATAAATATCTGGTTTGGCAAGATAATAAAAATATAAAAGTTAATTTTATTAGAAACAAATTTTGTTTTAAAAAAACTATTTAATAGTCTTTTTTTTGGATAAGTTTCATAGATTTTTTTTATTCAAAATTAATTTTTCGATACAGAGAATATAAAAAAAGAATAAAAATACTTAAAATGATTAATAAAACTATATTATTAATGAAGACACCTAAAAAACCTTGTTTTTGTTGATAGTAATAATCTAACGATAAAAAATGTAAAAAAAGATTACTTAAATTACATTTTGATTTCGGATTCATGAAGTTATAAGGATAAGTATAAATTTTTTCTTGGGAGCCATAAGCCAAGATCAAAGAATAAAATAAGTAAAATAAAGGATGAATTAAAGCTAAATAAGCTTGTTTTAAAGTAAAAAAAGGATTAAAAGGTACTAAAGGAGAAAAAAAGAAAATAACATAAAAGCAGGGAATATATAAGTGTTGAAATAAACTAATTGTGAAAAAATCCTTGTTGATTTCTAATAATTCATTTTTTGGTGAAGCGATGAAATTCCAAACTAAACCTGTTAATAGAATATCTATCAAAACAATAAAAGCTAATAAAGGATAATATTTATTTTGTTTAAAATTAGTAAAGTTTAAAAATAAAATGATAACGACTAAAAAATTACTTTGATTTGTAAAAAAATAAAAAGTTTTTTTTATTAAAAGAAAGAAGTTATTAACAAAAAAAACTTGTTTTAAATAAATTATTAAAGAGATTAAAAAAAATAAAAATAGAAATATTCGATATAATAAAGGAGTTTTTTTGATTTGTTTTATTTTTTTCACAAAATGTAACTCCTTTTATTATAATCTTTTTTTATTATAATAAAAAAAGATTATCTAATCAATACCCTAATCAATTTCAGAATAAAATAAAAATAATTAAATAAAAATAATATTTGATAAACAAAATAATATAATCAAAAATAGTTAATCATTTCTATTTGACTAATATTTATTTTACTAATATTCTTATGTTTTCTATTAATAAAGATAAAATAATTATTTCTATTCTTCTTTTTATAAATTTCATATTTTAATTAAAAAAAGATCTTTTTGAAAATTTTAACAAATTTGGTATTCCAGAAAAGTTTTTAGAATGATAAGTTATAAGAATAAATGTAAGGTAAAAACACCTTAAAAAATGTTAAAAGATTCTTTAATTTTAATATTTTATAGAAAAAAATAACGATCAATTTCTTTCTTAAATTCTTTCTTAAAACTAAATAAGTTATATGGTAAAACTATTTTCTTGAGTTTTAAAGACATTTAAGAATTAATAACGAATCAAACCTTTTTTAGATGATTTTTTTATTTTTGATTTATTTTATATTCTTCTATTCATTTCTTCAAATGCTTCTTTAAGATCAGAAGCTGACATTGATTTTCGTTTATTTTTAGCTGTTTTAATATAAGCTGAATCAATAATAGATTTTATCTTTCTATTTGAATATTCTTTATCATAAAATTCAGTAGCCAATTCTTTTAAATAAATAAAAGCTTCATAACTTATATCTAAAGGTAAAACAATATGTTTTAAAAATTCTTCAATTTCTTTATTTTTAAGAAAGCCAATATAAATTTCTTTATCAAAACGAATTCTTAAGGATTTGTCTATTTTATTTAAGTTATTAGTTGCTCCAATGACAATAATTTTTTGTTCATTATCTTTAAAACCATCTATTTTATTCATTAATATATCAGTAATGCCATAAATGGAAGTTTTATTTTTGTTATCCTTATTAGAAAAAACATCTATTTCATCTATAAAGACAATACTTTTTTTATATTGTTCGATTTTTTTACAAAAATTATTTATCATTACCTCACTTGCTTCAACATATTGACTTTGGAACATAGCAGGATCTACGTAAAAAAAATGCACATAATTGTTTTGATCGTTACATTCGTTACTTAAAGCTTTTATTAAGAAAGTTTTACCTATTCCAGAAGGTCCATATAATAAAAATCCTCTAGGTTTTACATAATTAAAATTAATAGGCAGATTGTTTTCATTATCTTTTATTTTTAAAAAAAACATCAAATCTCTTATTATTTCTTTTTCTTTTTCTAAACCATAAATGTCGTTCAAAGTAATTTTAATATTATTTTGATCTGAAGATAAAGATACTATTTTTTCCTCAAAAAATTTTTTTTGTTTTAATAAAAAATCTTTAAAACTTAATAAATTTGTATATTCTTTTAAATTATTTTTTGTTATCGATTTCATTCTATTATCAATATTTTCAATTTTTATATTTAATTGATTTATAAATTCAAAAAAATATTTTTCTTTATTATATGTTTGTTCTATATTTTTTTTTCTAAATCTAAATTTGTTTTTTTCTGTGTTGAAAGAATTTTTTATTTTTTCTTCTATATCGATTATTTTTTGTTTTAGTTTTTTATTGTTCTCTTGGGTGAATTTATTTTTTTCAATTTCGGAATTGAAAAATTTAATTTCTATTTTTTTATTTTTTTCAAATAATTCTTTTATATTATTTTCTAATTCTTTTATATTATTATAATTTTCTAATTTTTTTTCTTTTTTTTGATTTAAAAAACATGAAAAAAAATTTTTACTTGAATAAATAGAATTTGTTTTAAAAATAAAAATTACCCAAAATAAAAAAATAATAAAATAAAATTTTTTTTTTAGTTTTTAATATTCTTAACATTTATTGAAAAAAACTCCTTCTTTCATATCATTTAAAATATCATTGACATAAGTATATCATTTTTTAAAAAAATAATCTAATATTTATTTTTTTTAAGTTATAATAAGTAAAAGTGTTTTATTTTATATTTTTATTTATAAAAAAATAAAAAAAATAAATTAAAATCCTAAAAAAAAGAAAGTAAAAAAAGAAAAAGAGTAATAAAGTGAACAAAAAAATTAAAATAAATAAAATTTTTTTATTTTTTTTAATTCTAATATTTTTTATTTTTTTTATAATTTTTTGTATTCTGTATATTAAACGTAATCGTAGTTTTTATATTAATAAAAAAGATAAAAGACAAATAGATTTTTTAAATAAAAATCAATTAAATGTAGAAAAAGATATCGAAATACAAGAATTAAAACCAAAAAAATCGGAATTAGAATTAGCAAAAAAATTAGCATATTTAAGTTTAAAACAATTTGAAGAAGGTTTATCAAATTCTAGATATCAAGAAGATTATAAGAATATTATAATAGGTGATCCTGAAAAATTTAAAGAAAATGTTTTAAATGGAACTTTAAGCACAGTTAGTACTTCATTAATAAAAGGATCTATAGATTTTTTATCTAAAATATTAAATAGAGAAATAAATTTAATCATTAATGATAATTTTGTGTTATCTTCCTGTTTAATTAATCCATTAGATCATAAACAATCTAAAAATACTATTAATTTAAAATTACGTAATAAAAATGATTCTCATTTTTTTATTGAAGAACCAAATGATACTCCTGGTGATGGATATTGTTTTTTTCATGCATTAATTTTTTCGTTAGACAAAACAGTAATGAATTGGAGAAATATAATAGATAAATATTTAAATTAGTTTTAATTAAGTTTTTGAAATAATTTTTTAGTTATTGATTATCTAAATAAATATACTTTATAAGATAAAAAAATAAAAATTTACCATTAATTAACTATTAACTATTAATAATGGTAAATTCATAATTTAAATTTTATCTTATATTATTTATTTTTTAATTTTTAAAAATATTATTTATTTTTTAATTTTTAAAAACAATATTTTCTAAATTCAAACCAGCTGTGAACCAAAAGTTATCTGATGTAAAAGAATATGTTTTAAAAAGTAAATTTATATTAATATCATTTTGTTTTGTTTGTATTATTTCTATATTTAAAAAATATTCCAGAATGTTATCTGCATTCCATCTTGTATTTTCATTACAACCTATATAAGAATTTTTTTTGTTATCATATAAAAAACGATGTAGACTTATATTTTCTTTTTTTAATTTTACAAAAGTATTATTTTCATTGTCAATATCTATTATTTCTTCCAATTCATTTAAAGATATATTAGTTGAAATTGGATAATATTCTTGAGAAAAAATTTTATTAATAATTTGATTGTTATCATAATTTGGAGCAATATTCAAAAAATCAAATGAAATAAATGAATTAATTTCAATATTTGAAAACTTCGATTTTAATTCTTCTAAAGAATTAATTTTTAATTGTCTATTTAAAAGTACTTTTGTATTTTTTAAAATATCATAAAAAGAATTTGATTGACCAGCTTTATTTTCTAAATGACTTAAAATTGCTATTTTTTTTGAATTTGGATTTAAATCTAATGTTTTTTTATAACCTGAGGAAGAAGAAGAATCAATATTTTTATTTTTATTCATTGCAAAAATATAATTTGGATGATAAAAAATAGAAATTAAAATAACTAAAATAGTAGAAAATATAAATATCAAAAAATTATTTTTGTGTTTCATTTTGTTTATTTTAAATTTCATATTTATTTTTAAAAAATCCTTTCTTTTTAAAAAAATATCTCAAAAATATCTTGTTATTGTAATGATTTTTATTAAAATTTAACTATTAAATAATTATTATTAATCTCATAAGAAAAATAATAATTAAGTACAAAAGTAAAATTGAATTAAGAGATATCCAAGGAAATTTTAGCAATTAATTGATAAAAGTCAATTATAAAGTTAATAATATAAAATTTCAATATTTAAATAATGAAGAAGTCATTTCTCCTTTTTCGTTATAATTTTCGTAATTTATTATTCTACCTGTGAATTTATCAGATTTAATAGACATGCTTTTAATAATACCTCCTCTATGATAGTATGTTTCTTCCATTACTTTTCCTGTTTCTTTATCATATTTTTTTTCACAAAATCGAGAGCCATCTAAAAGATATTCTACATATCTTTTTTTTGGGTTAATCTGATTATTTTCTTCAACAAAATATTCTAGTAAAAATTTTTTCTTACCAAATCGGTCATATTCAATAAAATATTCTAATTGATTGTTTGTATTGAAGTTCATTAATCTTTTTAACATTAATTTATTATTATCATAGTATTCTATATGTGTGTATTTATTTTGTTTTTTAGTAAAAACATTACCAGCATAAATATTGTTTATATTGATTACATTTAAAACTAAACAAAATAAAATAATTTTTAATAAAAAATTTAAAAAAATATTTTTTATATTATCATTTTTATTATTTTTGATATTGAAAATAATCATAAATTTTTCTCCGATTCATTTTTTTATAATATTTATTTAAACATTAATTACAAAATTTTTACTAAAGTTTAAGTTTAGTTCGTATTAAATATAATTAAATATATTTTTGATTTTGTTAAAAAACTCAATTAGTTTAATATTAAAATAATTTTTTTTTCTAAAAAAAAAAGAAATAAAAAAGTTTAGCTGTTATTTAAAAGCAATTTTTTTTAACAAAAAAATAAATAGTAAAAATAAACAGTTTGATTTTTTTATTTCTCTTAAAGTCTAATTTTTAAATAAAGGTTATAATCTAAATAACTTTTTTATATTTTTTAAAAAGGAATATTATAATTATCTTTATCTTATTTTTTTTTGAATGAATGTTTTTATGTTTTTTTATTGAAATTATCTAAAATTTTATATTTATTATTTTTTTAAATATTATTTTTTTGAAAATTGTTTATTAAATGATAACTTTTATTATCTTTTCTAGGATGATTTTTTCTATATTCTCTTTGATATTGATTACGATAACTTCTAACTTTTTCTAGATGATTTTTTCGATATGCTCTTTGATATTGATTATGTTTTTCTCTTTTATGTTTAAGTTTTAATTCATGATTTTTTTCTTCTGTTATTATTTCTAAGTTTTTTAAATTAAAACTTAAAGTTAAATTTAAATCTAAAGAATTTTCTTCTTCTTGTGCTAAAAAGGATGGTGTTAAAGATAAATCTAAATCAATTTTAGAAGATTGTGAATGGGCATCGTTGGTAGTATTTTGAGAAAAACTTTTTGATTCTTCAAAATAATTATTATTAGAGAAATTACTTAAAAAATCTTTCGTATTATCATCATGATCAAATTTATAATTTTGTTTCATAGCGAAAACATATTTTGAAGTAAGTCCAAAAACAACAATGCAAAAAATACAAATAAAAGTAAAAAAAGAAAAGATTATATTATAAATTTTTTGACTTCGATATAACATATTCAAAATTAACAAGATCCTTTCTTTGAACTATTATTAGTATAATAAAATCAAAAAGATTATAAATGTATATTATAGTTTTCTTAGTTTTGCTTTCAAAATAAAGAAAAAAGCTAATTAATGTCTATTGTTATTTATTATTTAATAATTTAATTAAAGATAAAATAAGGTGGTACTAAGTCAGAGTTATCTGTAAACGAAAAGGTAGCTTCTCTTGGTACTAATAAAGTATGTATCTCATTTTCTATTTTACCTTTAATTTCTATATTTAATAAATAATTAATCATTGATTTTTGACCAGATTTAAATTCAAAATAATAAAATTTTTGATCAGTCAAAGGTTCTAATACTACCCTCACATTTTTTCCTATTGATACATCAAAATAATCATAAATTATTTTAGTTTGATTATTAATTACATAAACCTTATTATGTTTTTTTATCATTTTTTTAGCTTTAATTGCCGAATAATTTTTATTTCTTATAAAGAAAGATTCATTTCTCCATTTAATTTCTTCTTTTTGTGTGTCGAAAGAAGATGATTCTTCTGATTCTTTTGAAGAAAATGATTCTGATTCATTATCATAACTTTTAATAGAACTATTTTTGTTTATTTTTGGTTCTGTTATAATTTTATCTTTTTCAAATTCATTCTTTTCATTATTAATATTTTTATTATTATTTTTATCTTTTAATTCTGATTCTTTTTGTTTTAATTTTTTTATATTTTCGTTTTTACCTAAAAGATTATCTATTTTTATACTTTCTTCATCTGATAAATCTTCTTCAGGTATATGGAAAAAAATATTATAATATTTGTTATTCTTTTCATATTCAAGTGATAATGCTTTGTCATCTATAAATTCGTTAAATACCGCTATAGAATAATTAATTCTTTCGTCTTTTATTTTGTTCGTTATTGCTTTATAAATTTCTTCACTATTTAAAAATTGTAACATGTCTGCTTGATATTCTATAACATTTTTTGATAAATCAAATTTTATTGGATATTGAAGATTCCAAAAAATAAATATTTGACTATCATAAATCTTTTGACATAATTCTTCTAAAGTGAATGTATTATCTTGTGGTCTAAAATCAGGTATATTATTATTGTTTTTAGTTTTAATATAAATACCTAGTAAACCTGTTCTCGGATCTTTAATTCGATATTTAAAAGTACTAGCATTAGGTGAGTTATAATATATATCTTTTTCACTTTCATTGTCGTTCAAAATAATTTGTTTACATAAATCTATTTTGTTAAGCAAATAAGGAATTCTTTCTTTGTCTGATACATTAAAAATATTTATTTGATTACGATTTGTAATACTTGTATCGTAAAGAGATCTGAAAGTTTGATTTTTATTAAAAGCAAATACTAAAAATTGATTTTTAATCAATAAAAAATTTGAGATTAATAAAATAATAAAAGAACAAATAAAAAAGTATTTTTTTCTTTTATTTAAATTTAAAATATTAAACATTACTAAAATATACTCCTTTATTTTTAACATTTTTTAAAAAATTTAAATAAAATACTTAAAAAAAATATACTAATTTAAAAATTTATTTTTTTAAAATTTGAAATTAGTATATATATGAAACATAATATTAATTTATAATAAAATGTCAATTTTTTTAAATTTATTTTTAAAATTTTTTGAAAAAATAATATATGTAAAAAGAATAATATATACATATAAGATAGTTAAAGCTAAAGCATAAAGGTTTCAAATCATATAAATTTAAAATTGTTTAGTTTATTTTTTATTGAAAAGTTAAATAAAATTGAACAAATTATAAAAATATTTATTAAATAAAATAGATATTGAATTTTTAAAAAGTTTATGTACCTTGGTAAGATTTAATTTTATAACAAATAGAGTATATTAGAGTGAACAAAAATAAAATAAGAATAGTTGCTACAATTCCAAAGTAAAGTTTCATATAGAATGTATTAAATAAAGAACAAATAACAAATCCATACTTATGAACAATATCTTTTGTTGGATTTTTATATACATGAAAACATATTATTGAATAAATCACCATTATTAAATCATTTCCATTTAATGACATTGTATTAACTGCTAAATGCAAAAATAAAATTATATTCAAAAAAAATAAAGGATAATCTTTTGAATTTTTGGGAGAATTAATTATTATTTTGTTGTCTTCTTTATGTATTAAAAAGAAACAAAAAAAAGCTAAACTAAGCGCGAAAAATATAATATAAGGAAATATATAAAATATCTCAAAAATTATTTTATAGTTAATAGAAGAGTATTCTATTTTTTCAGATTTTAAACTTGGCTTTTTATTTTCATCAATATACCTAACTATAGTAGAAATATATTTATCATCTTTGTTATTATCATCAACAATAAACGTTTCTTTTCGTTTTACATCTATTATTTTATCACCTTTTTTTAAATTCAAGCAGTTTGTAGCAGAAAGTTTTTTTGTGATTATTGCAGAAGAATTATAATCACCATAGAAATTGTAATCAATAAAAAATTTATTACCATTAAATTTCATTATAAAATTAATAATAAAAATAAAAATAGTAAGATAGTAAACAATATTTTTGATATTTTTTTTCATTTTTTTATTTTTTTCATCCTAACCTTTATTATTTTGTTTATTTTATTTATATTTTTGAATAGCTTTATTTTATTAAAACTTTGTTATTTTAACATAAAATATATGAATTGAATATAAAACTTTGTTATTTTAACATAAAATATAAAAAAAATAAATTAATAAAAATTATTATTTTTTTAAGTTGTTTCTTAAAAAATATTGAATTTATTAAATAAATTTTAATTAATTTCGTTTTTTATTTTACTATTATTAGGTATTTTTTTTAACAAAATGTAAAAATAAATAAAAATAAATATGTTTGTAAATACTATATTAAATTTTTCTTTTAATATAGATTTAGAAAAAAGATGTAATAAATTTTCATTCTTTAAAAAAGAACCTTGAATAAAGTGTGAGGGAATAAATTTATTATTTTTGTATTTGATATGATCATTAAAACCTATAAAATTTCCTTCTTTATCAAAACACAAAAAATTTAATTGAAAATATTTTAAAGTTGTTTTTTCTTTTAGATCAAAGACTGAATCAAAAAGAAATGATTTTTTTTCTTCTAAAATATTCCCTATATTGCTTTTGAATATTTGAGGAAAATAATTTTCGTTATTAAAATTAGTTAAAAAATAAATTTCATCTCCTGTGGAAATTTCTGAATTAGGAGTTATTTGTGCTACATCATATTCATAATCAGATTCGAAACTCATTAAAACTAAATTATTCATATTATTAGAATAAAAACTGTTTATTTTTATTTTTTCTTTTTCATATATATTAGATTTGTAAGTTATTATTTCGGTTTGATCAAAAAGTATATTTTTTAATTCATCTAAAATACTTACATATCCGTTATAGTTAGATAAAACATAGTATAAAAAATTACCATTACTTAATTTTTCTTTGTGAAAAATAATTCCGTTTCCTTCGATATCATCATCTTCTTTATACCAAACAACTAAAGATTTTTTGATTTTTTCTTGACTATTAATTTGATTTTGAGGTATAAAATGATAGAGTTCAAAAGATAAAAAATAATTTATATCTCGAATATCTTTAAATAAAAATTCTTCTTTTAAATCTTTTTCTAATTCGAAATAAAATTTTTTACTTTCTAAAATAACATTTTGTTCATTTTCTTTTATAATTTTTAATAAAAATTGATTATTATTATTGTTTTTTTCTATATTTAATTCTAATTTTACAATTTCTTTGCTTGGATCAAAATAAAATATTTGTTCAGGTAAATCTAATTTTTTAAAAAAATTAATCATTATTTTTAATTCATTTGTTTTATTTTTAATAATAGGAGTACTGAATAATACTATAGGATTAAATTGATAATGATCACGATCATGAGAAATATTTTTTTTTTTTTCCATAAATAAAAATAAAAGTTCGTCAATAAAAATAGTAAATTTTGGATTTTTTTCATTTGAATAAACATTTTTTTGAAGAATATCCTTAAAATCTAACATTTCTTTTTTTAAAAAATCTATTTTTTTTTGTTTAAAATATTCATTTTCTTTCCAATAGTTTTCGTCCAATATTTTTTGAATATGATTTATATTAATAGATTGAGAAAAATAGTCTACAATAAGAGAATGTTGAATAGTACTTCTGTTTATACCTACAATTTGACCTTTCTTATTGAAAACAGGACCTCCGCTATTTCCATCATCAATAGTTATATTAAATGTTATTATTTTATCGTTAAAAGAAATTATATGCCCTTTTTTTAATAAATTTTTTTCTATCTTTTTTTTAATATTTTCACGAGTATATAATTCTATCATTTTGTTATAAAGTTCTTTATTTAAATATTTTTCCAATATATTAAAATCATATTCTGTTGGCTTTAATAACAAGTTAATACTAGGAAGAATGGAAACTTGAGAACCCATTGAATACACTTCATCTCCTTGAATAATATCTACATTTTTATCTTTTGGAAAAGCATAATCTAAAATTTTGTTCACTTTTTCGAATTTTTCTTCATTTTCAGGATTTATTTCTTCTTCAAAAGTTAAAATAGCTAAGTCATCATAATCTTTTTTATTTTCTATAAAAAGTAATGATTTTACTTTTTGAACAGTGAAGTATTTGTTAAAAATCAAAATATTGTTATTTTTTTGATCTGTTTCAATAACATGTCTATTGGTAAGCATATAATATCTATACTTATTATCTAAAAATGATTTTTCAGTTTTATATATAAAACCAGAACCTAAACTTCTTTTTAGATATACTAAAAAAGTAATTTTAGATAAATCTTGAATTTTTTCTTTTAATTTTTTTTCATAATTTTCTTCAGAAGATGAAAATAATTGTTGATCTATTTCGTTTAAATTATTTTGTGTTTCATTTTGTGTTAAATTATTATTTAAAAAAACGACATTTTCTTTATTGATATTATTTTGATTATCATTATCGCTATTGGTTAATTTTTCTAAACATTCTAAACATAAACTATATTTTTGAAATATTTGAGACTTACTTAAAAATTTATCTCCCATTTTTAATCCTATAAAAAAACCTTGTTGATTTAAACAAATATCTAATTTTTCCGTTTTTTGTTCGTTTTGATTCTTTTCTGCTTCTTTTATTGTTAAAGATATACAATATTTTGTTTGTTGATTCATTTCTGGATTTATTTGAAATAAATCAATATTATGATTATGCCATAAAAAACAATTTATAAGATGAAAAATTAAATTAGATGTTATGATATAATTAACTTCTGATTTTTTATTTTGAGTTGGTAAAGAAATTCCTATCAAATCTCCATCTTTATTAAAAAAAATTTTATTATTTTTACCTTTAATTGAAATAGGTAAAAAATACATTTGATTTTCATTATAATCTTTACTTACAATACCTTCTTGAAAAGGTTTTTGATTTTCTTCATTGTTATCTAAAACAAATGCATAAACATAGTCTCCTTTTTGGAAATTATATTTTTTAAGTTCAAAAAAAATTTGTTTTGGATCTGAATTTATTTTATTGTTTAGATCAAAAATTTTTTTTATTTTATTTTGGTTTATTTTAATTTTTTGATTATTTGTATTTTTTTTATTATGATTTGCTATTCTCATAGCTTGTTTTTTTATTATAAAATTTTTTATTAATTCAATCTGTTGTTTTTTAAAAGTATTGATAATCAATTTATAATATATTAGAATCGAAATAGTCGAAATTATAAGTAACATTATTATAAAAAAATTTTTATTTTTTTTATAAATATTTTTTACAAAATTATTAATTTTCAATTAAAATTCTCCTGTATTTTTGATAAAACTCTATATCTAATATTTTAACAGTTATTTTGAAAGTTATTTAAAATAAAAATAATGAAAATTATAAAAATTAAAAAAACATAAAGTATTGACATTGATTAAAAAAAAGAATAAAATATATCTGTGTTAGCAATCATTATAAATGAGTGCTAGAATAAAATAAATATTAAATTTTTGTTCTAGAGGTGTTAAGTTGCTTTCCAACAGAAAAAAATTAATTTTAAAAGCTGTTGTCGAAAATTATTCTAGAAAAAATCAACCAATAGGTTCTAAATTTTTAACTTCTTTATCTTATTTAAAATTTTCTAGCGCTACTATTCGTTATGATATGGTTCAATTAGAAAAAGAAGGTTATCTAATTAAAAATCATAAATCTAGTGGAAGAATACCTTCACTTAAAGGGTATGTTTTTTATCTAAAAAATTTAATGACTCGTGAAGAATCCAAAACTCCTTTAAAAATAATTTCTTTATTTGAAGATATAATAAAAAAAAAGAATATAGATAAAGAAAAATTAATTAAAGAAATTTTAGAACTATTATGTAATTTAACAAATTATGTAACGTTGAACGTTGTTCCTGATATATTCGAAACAAGTAAAATTAACAAAATTGATTTAATTTTTTTAGGTTTTAATCAAGTTATTGTTTTAGTTATTACAGATAAAGGTAATTTAAGATATAGGAATATTTTTTTGTCCAAAGAAGAATATTTATTTTTCATTAGTCTTGAAAAATTAGTTGATTTTTTAAATTATCTATTTTTTGGGAAATATTTATTTGAAGCTTTAGAAATTTTAAAAAATGATAATATCAAAAAAAAGATAGAAAAAAAATGTTTTCAATATTCAAATTTTTTAATTCAATTTTTAAGAGACACTTTTTATTGTTTTTCTAGTAATAATTCTTACATTTATGGTATTTCTAATTTTTTCAATAAATATAATTTTGAAAATAATATGATTTTAAAAGAACTTGTTAAAATATTCGATACTAAAGAATTATGCAAAATATTCTTTAATTCTTCTTATTCTAAAAATAACGTTTGTAAACTTGTTAATCAAATAACTTTGGTAACTTATAGTAATTTTATTATAATTTCTGTTCCTTACCAAATCAGTGACAATGAGAGAGGTTTTATTGGAGTTTTAGGCCCTCTTGTAATGAAGTATGACAAAATAATACCTATATTAGAGTATTTATCTGCTCATTTAACGCAATTATTTGAAAATAATTGTCAAAGACAATTTCAAATATATTAATTTCTTAAAATAATAATGAGGAGTGTGTATTTCTAAAATGAAAAAAGATTTTGATGAAAAAAAAAATGTGAATAAACATAATGATGATAATTATAAAGAACGAGAAGAAGTTACGACAAATAACACAGATAATAAAGATTGTCAATGTGAAAACAATAAAAAATTTAAAGAAAATTCGGATCAAAATAATAAAAATGATAAAAATGAGAAAGATAATTTTCAAGAAATAGATAAAAATTTAGAGACTAAAGAAAATTGTTATGACTCATTCAAAGAATGTAATTGTGATGAAAAAGAAAAATATTCTGAAGATAAAAAGGTAAATAATAATAATAAATCTGATGAATTTGTTTTTTCTAATGAAACAGAAAATAATAATCAAAAAAGTAATCATGAAAATAATAATTTATTTCAACAAAAAAAATTAGAAGATATTATAAAAGAATTAAAAAAAAATAATTTTGAATTAAAGAATAATTTGGTTGAAGCGAAGAAAAATTTTATTAATGATAAATTAAGATATTCTGCAGATTTAGATAATTTTAAAAAAAGAATAAAAAAAGAGAAGGAAAAAGAGCAGAAGTATGCTTCTTTAGATTTGATAAAGGAAATTTTAACTCCTTTTGAACAACTAGAGAAAGTGACTTCAATAGATACTGATGATATTTCTTTGAAAAATTTCTTATTAGGTTTTAAAATAATTTATCAAAAAATGAAAGAAATTTTAGAAAAAAATGGTGTTCAAGAGATAAAAGCTTTAGGAGAAAAATTTAATCCTGAAATACATTATGCTGTCAACAAAATTTCAGATAAAAATCAACCTAATAATACTAATGTTTTAGTTATTCAAAAAGGATTTTTTTATAAAGATATTATATTAAAACCAGCTATGGTTAAAGTAAATGAATGGAGTGATAAATGTGATGAAGAAAACAAATAAAATTATTGGTATAGATTTAGGAACAACAAATTCTTGTGTTGCTGTTTTTGAAGGCAACGAAGCTAGGGTTATTCCTAATAGTACAGGAGGTCGCACAACTCCGTCTGTAGTAGCTTTTAAAGGAGATGAAATTTTAGTCGGTCAAGTTGCTAAGAACCAAATTGTTATTCATCCTGAAAATACTATTTCTTCTGTTAAAAGAAAAATGGGTAAAAAGGATACAAACGGAAAAGATATAACAATCAAAATTGATGGAAAAGAAAAACGTCCTGAAGAAATTAGTGCTTTAATTTTAAAAAGTCTTAAAGAACAAGCGCAGACTCATTTAGGTGCAGAAGTAGAAAGAGCAGTTATAACTGTACCGGCTTATTTTGATGATGCTCAAAGACAAGCAACTAAAAATGCAGGAAAAATTGCTGGATTGAAAGTTGAAAGAATTATTAATGAACCAACAGCAGCCGCTTTAGCTTATGGAATAGATAAAATTACTGATAAAGAACAGAAAATTTTAGTTTTTGATTTAGGTGGCGGAACTTTTGACGTTTCTATTTTAACTTTAGCAGATGGAAATTTTGCTGTTGAAGCTGTTGCTGGTAATAATGAATTAGGTGGAGATGATTTTGATAATAAAATTGTTGATTTTTTAATTGATTTGTTAAAGAGAGAAAATCCGAAATATAAAGATGAAATATCAAAACATATTTCTAACAATCCAGAATTTAAAAATAGATTGAAAGAAGCTGCTGAACAAGCTAAAAAAGAGTTAAGTAGTGCTTTATCTACTCAAATATCTTTACCTTTTATTGTTTTAATAGATGGAAAAACTCCATTGAATATAAATTATAATATGACAAGAGCAAAATTTGAAGCTTTAACAGAAGATTTAGTAAATAGTTGTATAGAACCTATTCAGAAAGCTTTAAAAGATGCTAAACTAAAACCAGAACAAATTGATCAAGTTTTGTTAGTAGGTGGATCAACCAGAATACCTGCTGTTCAATCTTTAGTCGAAAAAGAACTTAAAAAAATACCTAACAAAACTATTAACCCAGATGAAGTTGTTGCTATGGGAGCTGCTATACAAGGTGCTATTTTAGCTGGGGATGTTAAAGATGTTATATTATTAGACGTTACTCCTTTATCTTTAGGAATAGAAACATTGGGTAATGTATTTACTAAGTTAATAGAAAGAAATACTACTATTCCTACTTCTAAATCACAAATTTTTTCAACTGCTGTTGATAATCAACCTTCAGTTGATATTCATGTTTTACAAGGTGAGAGACCTTTAGCTAAAGATAATAAAACTTTAGGTAGTTTCCGTTTAGATAATATTCCTCCAGCATCTAGAGGAGAACCTCAAATAGAAGTTACTTTTGATATTGATGTTAATGGAATTGTTTCGGTTAAAGCTAAAAATTTACAAACTAATCAAGAACAAAAAATTACTATTACTGGTAGCAATACTTTGTCAGAAAAAGAGATCGAAAAAATGATTAAAGAAGCCGAAATAAATGCTGAAAAAGATAGAATTCAAAAAGAAAAAATAGAAACTCGTAATGAAGCTGATCAATTAATTTTTCAAACAAGAAAATCTTTAAAAACTTTAGAAAATTATTTTTCTGAAGAAGATAAAAATAGTTTAGAAGCGAATATTAAAAATCTTGAAGAATCTTTAAAAGGTGATGATCATAATTTAATCAAAGAAAAAATGGATATTTTAACTAAAGAATCTCAAACAATATTAATAAAAGCTCATCAAAAAAAACAAGAAGAAGAACAAAAGAAAAATAATAACGGTACAACAGATAATACAACATCTGAAGATAAAAACAAATCTGCTGAAAAAGTAGTAGATGCAGAATTTGAAGAAAAAAAATAATTTAATTTGATTTTTTGTTATTTTGTTAATATAAAACCAAAAAAAGAGAAAAAATCTTTTTTTGGTTTATTTATTAATTGAAATTTATATTATAATTCTTTTATATGTTTTATTTATTTTTTTTGTTTTTTTTAATATACTTTTATTTTTATTAAATATTTATTATATTTAGTTTACAGGATTTAAATAAATTAAGTTTTTAATAATTATTTGAATATATTATTTTGCAATTTTTATATTACAATAAAGGAGTTTTTATTGTGAGTCAGAAAAAAGACTATTATGAAGTTTTAGGTTTATCAAAAAATTCTAGTATAGAAGAAATAAAAAAAGCTTATAGAAAACTTTCTAAAAAATATCATCCAGATCTTTGTAAAGAACCAGATGCTGAAAAAAAATTTAAAGAAGTTCAAGAAGCTTATCAAGTTTTGAATGATCCTCAAAAAAAATCAAATTATGATCGTTTTGGACATTCTGATTTTAGTGGTTTTAATAATAACAATAGTGGTTTTCAAGGTTTTTATCAAGAGGATTTCGATTTTTCAGATATATTTGATAGTTTTTTCGGTCAAAGAAATAATAAAAAAAGACATTCTAAAAAAGGCGAAGATAAACATGTTAAAATTACTATTGATTTTTTAGAAGCCGCTTTAGGAGTTGAAAAAAAAATTCAATTTAATATTGAAGAAGAATGCCAGGAATGTAAAGGTACTGGTGCTAAAAACCCTCAGGATATTCAAATATGTTATTATTGTAAAGGAACTGGTTACATTACCGTTGCTCAAAGAAGTTTTTTAGGAAGCATTACAAAACAACAAGTTTGTTCGAATTGCAAAGGCAGCGGTAAAGTAATTTTAAATAAATGTTTTTTTTGTAAGGGAAAACAAAGAGTATTAAAAACTAAAACAACTAAATTAAATATACCAGCAGGAATACAAGAAGGTATGACTTTAAAGTTATCTCAAGAAGGTCATCATGGTCTTTTCGGAAGTATAAGTGGAGATTTATATGTTGATATTAAAATAAAGCCTCATGATATTTTCGTTAGAAAAGAAAATGATGTTTATTCTACTATTTTTATTGATATTTTTCAAGCTATATTAGGAGATACAATCAATGTTTCTACTATTTATGGTATAGTTAATTTAAAAATTCCGGAAGGAACACAAACAGATACTAAATTTAGATTAAAAAATAAAGGTATTTCTTATCTTCAATCTTCTTATAAAAAAGGAGATCATTATGTAGTTGTTAAAGTCGAAACTCTTACGAATTTAACTCATAAAGAAAAAGAATGTTTAAAACAACTAAAAGAAATGTATTATGATAAAAAAAAAAGTAAATCTAGATGGTTTTTTTAATTCAAATTTAATTTAGATTAAATTTTATTAATAAAAAAAATATTTATTTTATTAACTAATTTCTAAATAATTTATAAATACTATTTTTTTTATTTTGTAAAAGAAATTATATTATGATTTAATTTCATGATATTATATCTATAGATAAATAACAAAAGAATAGTATTTTTTTATTATTTTTTTTATTAATAACAATTTAATGATATAAATATTTGATTTATTTTTTAATAAATAAAGAATTAATTAAGTAAATATCTAAAAGAGGGAAATAAAATTTTATGATTTTAGTAAAATATTTAAGAAAAGAAGATTTAAAACCATTTTTTTATTTTGCTTTAGAAGAGTATATTTTAAATAATTTACTAAAAAAACATGAATCATTTTTCTTTTTATGGAAAATTAAAGGAATTGTAATCGGTAAGAATCAAATTATTGAAAATGAAGTTAATTTAGATTTTGTTAAAAAAAATAAAATTGATATTTTTAGACGTCCTACTGGAGGAGGTTGTGTTTATAATGACCCTAAAACACCCCTTTTTAGTATAATTACTAAAAAAGAAAAAGATTTTTCTTTTAAGAAATATTTGTGTAAAATTATCGATGTTTTTAAAAAAATAGGTGTCAATTTGGATTTTAACGGAAGAAATGATATTGTATTAGGTGATAAAAAAGTTTCAGGAAGTTCTTTTATACAAAATGAAAACGGAATTATTATACATGGAACTTTACTTTATGATTGTGATATAGACACTATGATACGTTGTATTACTGTTGATGACGAAAAATTAATTTCTAAAGGTATTAAAAGTATTTCATCAAGAGTTACCAATTTAAAAGATCATTTAAAAGATAATATTAATCAAGATCAACTAATGTCATTTTTAGAAAATAATTTAACTAATAAAGTTTATATTTTGAGTACAGAAGAAATTAAAAAAGTAGAGAAAATGTCAGAAAAATTTTCATCACCCAAATGGATATATCACGAATATCCTAGTTATTCTAAAGTTTTAAAAAAACGTTTTGAATGGGGAAGCTTAAATGTTTTATTATCTTTAAAAAAAGGAAAGATAGAAAAAATGAGTTTAACAGGAGATTTTTTTAATAAACATGAAAATTTATCGTTTTTTTTGGAAAAATTTGAAAATATTATTTATAATAGAGAAAATATAAAAAAAATTTCAGAGAATATTGATATTAGTGAATATATTTTAAATGCTAGTAATAAAGATTTTTTTGATTTATTAGAAGAAAATGCTTTTTATTAATTTTTAAAAAAATCAAAATATCAATCTACTGGAAAAAAAGAAAGGTTTGAAAAAAATGAAAGTTTTTTTGTTAAAAAAAATGGTGGTTATTTCATTTCTTTTAGCAATATCTTTTATTATAGAATTTATTTTTAATAGATTTGTTTTAAATATTGATTGTTGTCAATCTTTTATCAAATTAGAATTATTACCTATTATTTTGATAGGTTTTTTATTTGGTTTTAAGTTAAGTTTTTTTTCGAATTTATTATATGTTTTAATTCATATAGTAATAGAATTTGCTATTTCATATCAAAAACATAGTTTGTTGACAGATGCACGAAATAATTATAAATTATTGTTTATTGTTTTATTATTTATTTTTATTATTCCTTACTTGGTCTGTTCGATTTCTGGTTTTTGTTCTTTTTCAGAAAAAAAAAATTTTTTTAGAAAAAAAACTTTTTTTCTTATTTTTTTTTCTATTTCAATTTTACAAATTTTTTCTTATTTAATTTTTATAACAATTCTTTATAATAATTTTTCAGATTTAATATTTCATTTAATTAAAAACTTTTCTGATTTTTTAAATATAAACAATTATTATTTTAATTATTTGATTTATATTTTTTTAATTTATAATTTGCTTTCTATTATATTAAATAATGTAATTATTGGTTTTTTATTATTTTATTTTTTAAATTATTTTTTTAAACAAAATGAATATATTGAATATTTTTTGGATTAAAGATTTTTTTTAAATTATTTTTTTGTTATTTATTAAATAAATTTATCAACAATTTTAAGATAATCAATTCTTGGATAGTAACCAAATGGTATTTGAAATAACTCTTTTTCAAAAATTTTATAATTGATACTTTTTTTTAAATTATTTTGAATTAAATAATTATTTAAGAAATCAATAGGTAGATAAAAATATTTATTTTTTTGTTTAAAATGAATTATAAAAAAAGATATACCTTTTAAATTATTTATTTTTGTTAAAGTTTTTATTTGATGCAATGGAATATTGCTTAATGAGAAATTAGTTTTATGACTTGTTTCTTTAACATCAAAAGATATAAATTTTCCTTTATATAAACCATGATAATCAGGAAGTGATTTTAAATTAAAATAAGCTTGAATAATTTTAGCTTTTTTTCTGTTAGGATATTCTACTTTTGTTATTTTAATTGGAATTTCGTTTTTATAAATTAAAGCTATATTTTTTTGCGCATAAAAAAAATTTGTTAGATTTATATCTTTTTCTAAACTGATTCCTAAATTTTTTTTAACATAATTTTTTTTGTAATTTAATTTTAAAAAATTATCATTATTTTTTTCTATTTTATTTGTTACAAGTTTTTTAAAAGGATATTTCATAAATTAAACAACTTTCTTATAAAATCATTAAATTAATATTTTTTTGTCTTTTTAAATAATTATAAAAAATATAAACATTTATTTCACTAAAAATTTATAAAAAAAGGAAAAAGAACAACAAAGGAGTTTTATTATAAAAATGCAACAAGAAATAAGTTTTTCGGCTTTGGGTGGTATAGGAGAAAATGGTAAAAATTTTTATTTGCTTCAAATAAAATCTTCTTATTTTATTTTAGATGTAGGTTTAAAGTATCCTGATATTTTTACTCATGGAATAGATTGTATTATTCCTGAATATACTAGGTTAGAATCGATTAAAGATCAAATTAAAGCTATTTTTATAACTTCTGCTTTTGACACTCATTTAGGAGCTTTAATTTATTTAATTAAAGAATTTAATTTTCCTATTTATGCTTCTGATTTCGTTATTGATGTAATTAAAAATAATTTAAAACAAAATAATATAGAAACTAAAAATTTGAAATTTTATATAGTTGATGAAAATTCAAAAGTAAATTTTTCAGATACTGAAATATGTTTTTTTAATATAGCTCATTTTCTTCCTGAAACATTAGGATTAGCTTTTTCTACTGAACAAGGTTATATTATTTATATAAGTGAAATGCATTTTTTACAATCTAAAAATAAAAATTTTCAAACTAATTTTTCAAGTTTAGCTAAATTAGGAGAAGGAAAAGTTTTAGCGTTTATACCAGCTTCTCAAGGATCTTTTAGTATTATTAAACAAAAAAAAGAAGAACTTTTAGAATATTATTTTAGTAGTTATTTTGCTAGTATAAAAAATAATATTATTATTTCTTTTTTAATACCAGATTTATTAAAAATACAGTTAGCAATTGATTTAGCTGTGGAATTTAATTTGAAAATTGTTATTCTAGGAAGAAAAAGTGAAAAAATTATTGATTTAGCCCTAAAAAAAGGTTATTTAAAAATTCCTGAAGGTTTTTTAGTAGATTTAAAAAATTCAAATGATTTTTTAAAATATAAAAACTTAGTTATAATTGTAGTAGGAAAAAGATTCGAGCCTTTTTATCGTTTGCAAAGAATGTGTAAACAAACAGATCGTTTAATGCGATTAAATTCTCAAGATAAAATTTTATTACTTTCTATAGAAATTACAGGTATTGACAAAATACAAAATAAAACATTAGATATTTTAGCTAGAAATGGTTTTATTGTAGATATTTTGATAGAAGATTTACTAACAGTTTCTTATAATTATGAAGAAAATTTTAAATTAATGTTACATTTATTAAAACCTAAATTTTTATTACCTGTAGTAGGAGAATATAGACATCAATACCAAATTAAAAAAATTGCTCAAAATTTTAACTATAATGAAAAAAATATCTTTATGTTTGAAAATGGTGATAAATGGATTTATGATATTAAAAACAATCCTTATATTAAAAAGAAATTTTTTAAAAATTTAGGAGAAATTTTAATAGACGGAACTCCTGTTTTAGATGGTAATAATTACATTTTAAAAGATAGAGAACTTTTAGCTAATGATGGTGTTATTATTATTGTTTGCGGCGTAAGTGTTAGAACTAAAAGAATTATAGGAAATATAGAATTAATTAGTAAAGGTTTTTTGGATAAAAATAAAATTGAAGATATATTAAGTAAATTTAAAGAAATATTTGTTACAAATATTTATAATGATTTTTTAAATAATCCAAATCAACTTAAATGGAGTGATTTTAAAAATAATTTAAAAGAAATCTTATCTAAATTTATTTTCAAAGAAATAAAAAAAAGACCTGTTATCATTCCTGTTTTAATTTCTGTTTATTAATTTTAGTTTATCATCAGATTAATCATTTATAAGTTATTTGTTTTTCAGAATCAAGAAAGGATTAAAGATAAATGGATAATATTCTTGAAAAATATTTTTTAGCTAAAAAATATAATATATTTTTTTACGCTTTGGGTGGTATAGGCGAAATAGGAAAAAATATGTATGTTTTTGAAATTGATCAGCAAATTTTTATAGTTGATTCAGGCATTTCTTTTTCTAGTGATTCTTTTTTGGGTATTAATTATGTTATTCCGAATTATGATTATTTAATAAAAAACGAAAATAGAATTGTAGGTATTTTTATTACTCATGGTCATGAAGACCATATAGGCGGAATTCCTTTTATGATCAAAAGAATAAATATTCCTAAAATTTTTGTAACTGGTATTGCTTATGATTTAATTGAATTAAAATTAATAGAACATAAATTAAATAAATATATTAATATAATGACTAGATATTCTAAAGATTCTAAATTAAATTTTGGTAATACAGAAATATCCTTTATAAGAATGAATCATTCTATCCCTGATTCTTATGGTATTGTTTTTAAAAATAAATTCCAAGAAAAGACTAATATTCTTTTTTATACAGGTGATTTCAAAATTGATCAAACACCAGCCGGTCCTTTAGCTGAGTATGATAAAATTTCAGATTTGTCCAAAGAAGGTGTTTTATGTTTATTATCTGATTCTACTAATGCTCAACATAAAGGTATGATTCAATCTGAAAATACAGTTGGTAATACTATTAATCAGCTTTTTTATAAAATTAAAGGAAGAATTATTATTGTAACTTTTGCTTCTAATTTTTACAGAATTAAGCAAATTATTGAAGCTAGCATTTTAACAAAAAGAAAAGTAACCGTTTTCGGAAGAAGTATGGAAAAAGCAATTGAAATAGGAATTAAAAATGGTTATTTAAAAATTCCTAGAGGAGTTATTGTAAGCGGGAACAATATTGAGAAATATACTAATATTACTTTACTTTGTACAGGTTCTCAAGGTGAACCTTTAGCTGCATTAAGTAGAATGGCTAATGGAATTCATAGGCAAATAAAATTAAATCAAAAAGATACAGTTATTTTTTCTTCTTCTCCTATACCTGGAAATCAGGATAGTGTTAATAAAATTTTGGATTTGTTATTTAAAATGAATATAAATGTTATTATTAATGGTTTTCTTGTTGAAACTCATACTTCTGGACATGCTAGTCAGAGTGATTTAAAGTTAATATTAAACTTAATTAAACCAAAATTTTTTATTCCGGTTCATGGAGAACATATTATGTTAAGAGCTCACAAACAATTAGCTGTTGAATGTGGTGTAGATCCTAAAAATATTTTTATTTTAGATAATGGAGACATAGTAGGTATTAACCAAAATAATGCTGAAATTGTATGTAAAAGATCTAATTCTAATATTTATATTGATGATTCTGGTGTGGAAGATTTGAGTAATTTAGTATTAAAAGAAAGGAGAATTTTAAGCGAAGAAGGTTTGTTATCTGTTATTATTTCTGTTGATTTTAAAAGAAAAAAAATATTAAATTTCCCTATGATTGTATCTAGAGGTTTTATTTATATGAAAACAAATAAAAAGTTAATTAAAGATTTATCTTTAGAAATTAAACAAAAAGTACAAAATTATTTATTAACAAATGAAAAATTAAATAAAAGTTGTTTAAAAAAATATTTGATAGATTTTGTTAGTTCTAAAATTTATGATTTGACAATAAGAAAACCTATAATTATTCCTATTATTTTGTCTATTTAGTAAAATTTTAATTTTAAATTATTATTTAAAATGATTTTTTTTATCATTTTGAATATAATAATTAATGTAATGATATTCTAAATAAAGTAATTTTGAATTTTTTATTAAATGCAAATACTATATAAATAAAAAAAATATTTATTTATATTTTTAAACAAATTTATTTTATTTATACTCATAAATGATAAATAAAAATAAATACAATTTAATTACATAAATTTATTATAAATATAGTTAAAATAGAAAGAGGATTATAACAATCATTTATGTATTACGATCAAAATTGTTTAAACAATTTAAAAAATGATGATCTTATTAATTTAAGTAATTTAAAAGTTAAAGTTTATGCTAGATATTTTAAAATAAAAAAAAATGAGATTAAAAAAGAATGGTTTTTAAAAAATTTATTTTTTTTACATAATAACAAAAAATACAATTTATCTGAAGTTATAGTATTTTTTAATCATATAGATGAAGATAATCCAGAATTTTTTTTACAACCCGAACAAATTATTAATATAATTAAAAGTAAGCTACTAATACAAACAAAAAAAAATATTTTATTTGTTGATAAATTTAAACATTTGAATGAAGAAGAGAGATCTAAAGAAATAAACTCTTCTTAATTTTTTTGTTTATATTTCTTTACAAAAAAAAATAAGAATAAATAAGAGGAAAATATAAGTGCCAGAATTGCCAGAAGTGGAAATAACAGTCAGAAATCTTAGAGAATACTTGGTTAATAAAAAAATAATAAAAGTTAGTATATTTTCAGAATCGATTGTTAAAAATATTGATCAGTTTAATGAAATTTGTTATAAAATTTTTTTAGATATCCAAAGAAAAGGAAAATTTTTATTATTTTTTTTAAGTAATGATCTTGTTTTATTAGGGCATTTAAGAATGGAAGGAAAATTTAATATTACTAGTACTGAAAAAACTAATGATATTGCTGATAAACATGAACATTTTAGAATATTTTTAGAATCAAATTTAGTTTTAAGATATTATGATTTTCGTAGATTTGGTAGATTTATTCTTTATAAAAAAGAAGATTATTTAACAAAAAGCCCACTTAAAGATATAGCTTTAGATCCTTTCGAGATTGATATTCAAAGTTTTTTTAATATTTTAAAAAAAAGTAATGTCGCTATTAAGAAAAATTTATTAAATCAAAAAATTATTTCAGGAATTGGTAATATTTATGCTAGTGAAATACTTTTTTTATCTAAAATTAATCCTGAAATTAAATCTTCTTTACTTAATTTTCAACAAGTTTCTTTAATAATAAAAGAATCTAAACGTGTTTTATCAGATGCTATTTTATTAGGCGGATCATCTATTAGTACTTTTTCAGTTTTAGGAAAAAAAGGTTTTTTTCAAAAAAAACTTTTAGTATATAAAAAAGATAAAACAAAATGTGCTTTTTGTGATAATATTATTCAAAAAAAAAAGATAGGCGGCCGAAGTTCTTATTTTTGCTTTCAATGTCAAAAGCTATAAAATCATAAGAAGGTGTTTTTTTATGTATTTGCCAGAAAAAATAATAATTAAAAATAAAAAAAAATTAAATTTAGAAGATTATAAAGTTTTATCCTTATTATATTTTCCTATAGTAGGTCATTTTGCTTTTAATATTTTTCAAATTTTTTATTGGTTAAGCCAAAATAATAATAATAATTCAGTGTATGATTTAAATTTTTTGTTAGAATTTTTAAATATGGATATTGATTCTTTTCACAAAAATAAGGATAAATTAGAAGCTATTGGTTTATTAGAAACTTTTCAAGATAAAAATCATTTTCAAAAAAAAATTTATATTATTAATCCTCCTATAAATGGTTATGATTTTTTTAAAGATCCGGTTTTAAGTCAATTTTTATTAAGTATTGTTGGAGAAAATATTTATTTTACTTTGGAAAAAGTAATGTTTGTTGAAAATGATTTAGATTTAACAGAATATCAAAATATTAGTAAAAAATTTCAAGATATTTTTTGTTTTAAAAAAATTAATTTACAAGAAGGAATATTTAATTATAGAAATTATCAAAATCAAAATAATAATTTAGAAAATAATTTTTATAATAATTTTGATTTTGATTTTTTCATAAAAATATTACCAGAACGTTTTCAAAAACCTTTTTTATTTGAATATCGTAATATAAATTATCTTATGAAATTAAGTTTTGTTTATGGTTTATCTCCGGAAGAAATGTCTTTGATTTATCAAAAAATATTTCGTCAAAATTCTGAACAAGAACCTGATTTGAATAAATTAAGAATTTTTTTAAAAAGAAGGTGTCTTGAAACAAACTCTAAAATAAAACTAATAGATAGTAGAAATCATAAAAATGAAACAGACGAAATGATTGTTTATTTAAAAAAAGCAGATCCTTATAAGATTATTTGTAATTTTGTTAAAGATAATAATGCTTCTATTAACTTACAAAATATTATTTTTAAATTAGTCGAACAAAATAGCGATATAGAAAAAGGTTTATTTAATGCTTTGATTATGTATATTTGCAAAATTAAAGAACATGAAGATTTTGCTTTTCTTTCTTATAATTATTTTCAAACTGTTTTAGATTCTTGGTTAGATCAAGGTATTGTTACTACTGATTTAGCTTATAATTTCTTAATCGAAAGAAATAACAAAAAAATTAAAAAAAGCCAAAGAAATTATAAAATCAGACCTAAATGGTTAGAAGATATTAAAAAAAAAGATTTATCATTAAATAATGAAGAATAAAGAGGTCATAAAATGTTTTCTAATAAAAAATATTTAGAAAAAATAAGATCTTTTATATTAAAACATAACGAAACTAAGGATTTGAAAATAGAAGATAAAGATCTTCTAATTGTTTATAATTATTTAGAAAACAAAAATCAATCAATTAATTCAGGATATCGTATGGTTTTAAAATTTAAACCTTATATACATGTAGTTTTTCAAGAAACAAGTAAAGTTAAAAAAATTCACTTTGAAAACGATTTACAAAAAAATAGTATTTTATTTAATCAAAATATAAAATTTAATGATATTAATTTAAATAAAATAGAAATAAGAAGTAATTATCAAAAACAAATTATTGATAAAATTAAATCTTATGCTAATAATTTTAATAAAGTTCAAAAAGGATTTTATTTACATGGACCTTTTAATATAGGTAAAACTTTTTTACTTAAGATTTTAGCTAAAAATTTGATTAAAAAAAAAATTTCTTTTTTATTTCTTTTTATGCCGGATTTAGTAAGACAATTTAAAACTTGGTATAATGAATCCGTGGAAAATAAATTAAATTATTTGAAAACAGTTTCTTTTTTAATTTTAGATGATTTAGGAACTGAGAATATGAATGATTTTTTTAGAGATGATATTTTTTTATCTCTTTTATACTATCGTTATGAAAATAAATTACCTATTTTTTTTAGTAGTAATTTAGACTTATTCCAGTTAGAACAATATTTTTCTTCTCAAAAGGATTGTAATAGTGAAATAAAAGCAAATAAAATTATTAATTTGATTAAATCATTATCTTATATTTATCCTTTTGAACAAAATTAATTTTTTAAACAAATTTTTATTATCTTTTTTTTATATTCAATGATATTTATTTTAAAAAAATTTGTTTATTTTTTATATTAATTATAATTTTATATAGAATGTTGTATAAGAATAAAATGATTATTAAGAAAGATAAAAAATATTTTTTTTCAATTCAATATATTTTGTTTAAATATATTTGGTTGTGGTTTATGTCTATATTGACTATCTTTATATTATATATTCTTTTATTATCTTTTTTTTCTTCAGATAATCAAAAAATTGTTTCTAATGAAAAATATATTATAACTACTACTACTATGTTAAACGATTTAGTTCTTCATTTAATCGGAGATGTTGATTTAATAGAAAATAAGTATCAAAAAATTGAAAATGTTAAAAGTTTTTCATTAATGGGATATGGAATAGATCCTCATAATTATAAAACTAAACTTTCTGATCGTAAAAAAATAAAAAAAGCTGATTTAGTTATCGTTAATGGTTTACATTTAGAATCAAAAATGATTGATTCTTTAAAAATATTATCTGAAGAAGATAATAGTGAAAAATTTATTTCAGCTTCTTCTGAAATAAATAAAAAAGATATTAGAATAGATGAAGAAACATTACAAGAAGATCCGCATATTTGGTTTAGTATTGATTTGTGGCAACAAGTTTTAAAAAAAATAAAAAAAAGTATAGATAATATTTTAGAAGAAAAAGATAAAATCAAATTAGAATCAAATTTTCAACTATACAATAATGATTTAGAAGAATTAAAGACATATTTTCAAAAAAAAATTAGTGAACTAAACAAAAAATGTAATACTTTAATGTTAGTAACTGCTCATGATGCTTTTAGTTATTTGGCTTATAAAAATAATGTACAATTTGAGTTAAGATCTATACAAGGTATTTCTACACAAACAGAAACTAGTATTTCAGATATTAATAATTTAGCTAATGAATTAGCTCAAAAAAAAGTAAAAGCTATTTTTACTGAATCTTCTATATCGCATAAATCTTTAGATAGTTTAAGAGAAGCAGTTTTAAATAAAGGTCACAATATTAAAATAAGTGAAAAAGAATTATTTTCTGATTCTTTAGGTTTAGATGATAATTCTTTCGAACACTTTTATTATAATCCTAATAAAAGATATAAACTCTCTAGTTATATTGGTACTTTTTTACATAACATACATATTATAGAAAAAGAATTATCATAATATTATTTAATTTAAAATAAGGAAAAAAAATGAATAATAATAAAATAGCTATTAAAATAAGAGATTTAACAGTGGCTTATAATATAAAACCAGTTTTATGGGATATTGATATTGATTTTGTCCAAAGTTCTTTAACAGCTGTTATTGGACCTAATGGTGCTGGAAAATCCACTTTAATAAAAACTATGATAGAATTAATTCCTAAAATTTCTGGTAATATTTTATTTAATGATCAAAAATATACAAAAATTAGAAAAAAAATATCTTATGTTCCACAAAGAAATTCAGTAGATTGGGATTTTCCTATTACAGTTTTTGATGTTGTTCTAATGGGTAGATATGGTCATTTAGGTTGGTTTAAAAGACCCACACAAGAAGATAAAAATATTGCTTTACAGGCCTTAAGAGAAGTAGATATGATTCCTTTTTTAAATAGACAAATATCGGAACTTTCTGGAGGTCAACAACAAAGAATTTTTTTAGCTAGGTCTTTAGCACAACAAGGCGAAATTTATTTAATGGATGAACCTTTCCAAGGAGTAGATATTCAAACAGAAAGAAAAATTATTTCTGTTCTTAAGAATTTACAAAAAAAAAATAAAACTATTATTGTAGTTCATCATGATTTAACCACTATAAAAAAGTATTTTGATTATGTTGTTTTTTTAAATATACAAAAAATAGCTAGCGGACCTATTAGTTATGTTTTTAATAATAAAAATATTCAAAAAACCTATTCTAATCAGTTGATAATAAAATAAAAAAATTAGAAAGAAAAAAATTGAGAGTATGAATTTATTTAACTATACTTTTTTGAAAGTATTATTAGGTATTTATTTTTTAGGTTGTGGTGCTAGTCTTTTAGGTATTTTTATTATTTTAAAGAAACAATCTTTAGTTGGGGATGCTGTTTCTCATACTGTTTTACCAGGAATAGCTTTAATTTATATTTGGGTCAAAGATACAAATGAGTTTGTTTTATGGATTGGTTCTATTTTAGGAGCTTTTGTTTCTTTGTTTATTATGGAAATTATTAAAAAATATTCTAAAATAAAAATAGATACTATTTTATCTTTGGTTCTTTCTTCTTTTTTTGGGTTAGGAAATGTTTTAATTTGTTTTATTCAAAATAGAATGCCAGATAATAAAATTGCTGTTTTAGAAAAATTTATTTTAGGTCAGTCAGCTTTAATTTCTTTTAAAAGTGTTGTTTATACAGGGATTATAACTATAATAATTTTGATTTCAGTTTTGCTTTTATGGAAAGAATTTAAAATTTTTATTTTTGATGAATTGTTTGCTAAAAGTATAGGATTTCGAACTAATATTATTAGTTTTATTCTTAATATTTTGTTAATTTCTATTGTAGTTAGCAGTTTAAAATTAATCGGTATTATTTTAACAAGTGCTTTTTTAATTATTCCTGGTATTATTGCTAGACAATTTAGTGATCATTTAAATGTTAATATTTATATTTCTATCTTTATAACTCTTTTAACAAGTTTTATAGGGGCTATTATAAGTAATGAAATTAAACATATGCCTACTGGACCTATTATTATTGTTATTATGTTTTTATTTTTTTTATTTTCTATCATATTAGCTCCTAAATATGGTATTTTAAAAAATTATTTAATAAAAAGAAAATATCAAAAAGAAATTATCAAGTTTAAAAGATTAATTTATTTTTATCATAAAAATCAAAATTTTAATATTCAGAAAAAAGATTTATTTTTATTCGAACAAAAATATCTTATTTTTTCCAAAAATAAAATTTTAATCACTAAGAAAGGTTTGAAAATTATAGAAAAACTGATTAATGGTGATGTGTAATGATGAAAATAACAGGCATAATAGAAAAAATTATTACTAATTTTGAATTTGATGTTTTTTTTGTTTTAATTTTAACTTCTTTATCTTTATCTAGTTTAGGTATTTTTTTAATTTTAAAAAAAATAACTATGATTGTGGATGCTATGAGTCATAGTATTCTTTTAGGTATTGTTTTATCTTTTCTTATTGTTAAAAATCTTGATTCTCCTATATTGATTTTAGGAGCGACTTTAATAGGTATTTTTACTTTTTATTTTATTAATTTATTGAGCAAAAATAAAAAAATACCTGAAGATGCTTCTATTGGTATTGTTTTTACTTTTTTCTTTTCTTTAGCTATAATCATTATAAGTATATTAATTAGAGATATACATATTGATTCAGACGCTGTTTTTCTAGGAAATATAGAATTAACACATAAAAAACAAATTTTGAAAATAATTCCTATTCTTTTTCTAAATTTATTTTTTGTTTGTCTTTTTTATAAAGAATTAAAGTTTTTTATTTTTGATCCTTCTTTATTTTTAATTTTAGGTTTTTCTAGTAAAATAATTAATTATTTATTAATATTTTTAGTTTCTTTAACGGTAGTTGTTTCTTTTGATATTGTCGGTTCTGTTATGGTTATTTCTAGTTTTATTGGCCCTTCGGCTGCTGCTTTTTTGATAAGTACAAATTTGTTTAAGTGCTTTGTTTTATCTTTATGGATTTCTTTTATCAACTCTAGTATTGGCTATTTTTTAGGAATTTTATTTGATTTACCAGTAGCTAGTTTAATTTCTTTTATTCATTTAATTAATTTTTTTATCGTTCTTATTTTAGAACCCAAAAAAGGTTTTATAATAAAAATAGTAAAAAATTATAAACAAAGAAAAAATTTTATATTAATTACCTTATTAATTCATTTATCTAATCATGAAAAAAAAATCATTATTAAAGAATTGAACAAAAATTTAAAATGGTCTTCATTAATTTTAAAAAAATATTTAAATAAAGCTTTTAAAGAAGGTTATATTAAATTCGAAAAAGAATACATTATTTTAACAAAAAAAGGAAAATTCTTTTTAAAAGAAATAGAAAAAAAATTTTGTTTAAAAATTAATATATAATTCACTAATTAATTAACTTATTAATTTTAATTTTTGAGCAAATATTATATTTATTTAATTTTATTGATTTCAATATTTTAAAACTATATCAATTAATAAAATAGCAATAATAAAAGTTATAAAAGAAAAAATATATTTTAAAAATATATTTTTTCTTTTATCTATTTTTCTTTTTAAATCTACAAAAAAAGAAAAAATAATCATTAATCCATCAGTCATAAAAAAAATTAATTTTAAATTTTTTAATTTAAAAATTTTTCTAATAAAAGCAAAAATAACGTCTGTTCCTCCAGTAGAACCATTATTTAAAAAAATGCAACCACAACTTAATCCTACACTAATTCCGATTATGATGGATAGAAACAACATTTTCAAAAATAAATTATTTTTTAAAACATAAGGCATTTTATCTATAAAAAAAGTTCTTTCTATTTTATAGTATTCAAATATTTTAATTACAAAAGCAAAGAATAAATTTGTCATTATTGTAGTAATAAAAAAATATTTTATATCTCTCATGAGATATCCAAAGATAGAAATAATAAGAATACGTATTATTATAATATGATTGTTTTTACTAAAAAAATAATTTTGTTTTTTTTTATGATAAAAAAAAATTTTATCTAAAAAAATGAGATTACTTTCTAAGCCGCCAATGATAAAATTTTCAGGCAAAATAAAAAAATAAACATTAAATATCAATAAACAAATACTTAAAAGAATTTGAATAAATTTATTAAAAAAAATTTTTTTTATTATTAAATTATTACTGAAAATTAAAAAAAATAAAATTAAAAAAAATAAAACAGTTAATGTTCTTAAAAATTTTTTTTTATTATCCATATATTATCATCTTTTCTATATTTTTTTATTTTTGTTTTTTTATTCATTTATAAAAAAATTATAAAAAATAAAATTTATACGAATTAATATCTTATTATAAATGAATAAAGATATTTTATTTTAAAACATCGTTTTTTTAAAAATTAAAAAATTTAAAAATAATAAAAGTAAAAAGTAAATAAAAGTAAACTTTTTGTTATTCTTAGTGTTTAATAATTTCTTTATTTTAATCTTTTTTTATACTACATATACTATAAAAAAAAGAATTAAAGATTAAAATTGAATGTTTTATCTTATACTTGTTTATAATTTTTTTCTATATTCTAATTATTAGTATATTTTTAAATATATATTTTTTATAAAAATACTTTATCGTTTTATTTGGTTTTTAATTTATTTTATTTTAAAAACTATTGTAACAACATCAATCTTCCTGATTGATTATATCATCTTTTTTATTATTTTTCAAATAAAAAAATAAAATATATTTTATAATATTAGTATAAATTTATATTATTAAAGTATAAATTTGAATTTTTTAAAAAATAAATTTTGTATAGAAGGATGGAATAATTTTCAAAATGTCATTTTCTTCGTTTTCAATTTTTTTTCAAAGATATTTTTCAAAAATTTATATTGTAACAATATCATTTTTATTATCTATTGGAGGTATATTAATATATTTATTATTAATTCCAAAAGATACTATAATTAAAAAACCTTTATCACAAACTTTTATTGAAAAATTATCTGACGGAACTATTAAAGAATACGATTCTAAAAGTAAGAAATTAATAAAAATATCGCAAAAAGATTTGATTCAAGAATTTCAAAATGGAAAAATAATAAGAGAAACAAAAATTTATAGTCCGTTTAGAAAAGAAGTTAGTGAATTTTATTTTCCAAATGGAAAACTAAAAACCAAAGGATATTTAAATAATAATTTTTATACTTTAGAAAATTTTGATGAAAACGAAAAAATAATTAAAAAAACAGTAATGAAACAAAAAGACGGTAAAGAAATAATTATAGAAAAAATATTATTTGATGAAAATCAAAGAAAACAAAGTCAAGAATTTTTTGATGAAGAAGAAGGTTATTTAAAAAGTAAATGTTATTATGATGGTTTTAATAAAGAAATATGTACCAAAGAAATTTCTTATTCAAAAGATGGAAAAATTAAATATATAAAAAATATGGATGAAAAGAATGGAAATATTATAAAACATAGTATATTTAATCTGGACGATCAAAAAATAGAAACAGAAAGAGAATATTACAGAACAGAAAATTCTAAAGATAAACTATTAATAAAACAAGAAAAAAATTTTGAAAAAGATGGAAAGACTATCAAAAATATTTGGATGTTTGATAAAGATGGATCAATCATTAAAAATATATAAACGGATCAGTCATTAATAATATAGAAAAAAATATTAAAATTGTTAAAATAAGTTAAAATTATGAAAATGAATTTTCTTTCTAAAGAATATTTATTTTATTTTTAAAAAGATATTTATTTTTTAATTTTTTTTAGTTAAAATATTTTGTGGGGATGTTATTAGGTTTTGCCAGGGTTAAAAAGTTTTATTAAGCATATCTTGGTTATGCAAGTAAAAACATATTATGAGGTTTAATAAAAGGCAACGAAAATAAAAAAACGGATTCATCTATAAAAGAATTAGATGATAAAAACTTAAGAGGTTTGTCATTTAGTTCTTTAGGAAGTGGTATGTCATCAATGATGACTGCTTCAGCTTTTTAAATTTTATATTTAAAAAAATAGATATAGAATTATAAAAATATTTTTGAAATTAATTTTAAATTTTCCATAGATTTTATAAATTTTTATAAGACTTTTACTTAATTTAAAGAATATATTTTAAATACTTTTGTTTGTTTTTATAAAATAAAACAAAATAAATATGTAGAAAAATAAAATTTTTTAATGTTGCACAGGGGTTCGAATCCCCTCATCTCCACCATTTTTATTATATTGTATATTCGAACATTATTCGAACATAATAGATTAGAAATGTTTTTTTAAATTAATTTTAAAGTAAAAAAAAAGAATTTTGAAATTTTTATTGTATTATTATAATATGCTGATGTGGCGAAATTTGGTAGACGCATTTGAGGACGAAAAGCAGCCTAGATATTTAGTAACCTTACCAGTTATACACGTTGTGATAATATGTGGCAATAGATAATCGGTTATTTTAACGAAAGAAGAAATAATTATAGTAGATTATAAAAGTGGAAAAGAAGTTTCTGCAAATTGAAATGATTTATGGATAAC
>NZ_VWOH01000004.1 GCF_009268075.1 'Cynodon dactylon' phytoplasma
CTTGTCCGGTGGTGTAGGGGGCTTATTGTAATAATTCCATTTAATGCAATGGTAAAACGCAATATTTCTATCCTGATCTGAAGAGCCTCGTGTCGGCAGTTCGATTCTGCCCGGAGCCGCCATTATTAATAAATTAAAATATTTTTTTGTTTTATTTTTTTTTTAAAAAAATAATTTTTCTTAATATTATTAGAAAGAATAAAATAATGCTAAAAAAAAAATTAAAAAATAATTTTTTTTTAAAAAAAAATATAATTTTATTTTTGTTTCATATAATTTGTATTTTATCCATAAATTTTTTTTTTAATTTTAATTTTATCTATGCTATAGAAAATAAAAATGTTTTAAATAATGATGATACTTTAATACCTTTAATAGAAAATAATAATAAACAAAAATTGAATAATAACTTTTTGTTAGATGAAGATATCGATATTTCTAGTTATGCTGAATGTTCTTATCGTTTGAATTCTAAAAAAAAATATATTTGTTTAGGTTGGAAACATGATTCTGGGTCTTTTTTTTCTAAAAAAGTTAATTTTTTTTATGGAATAGATAATATAAAATTATTACCATGTTCTTCTTTCAAAGAATGGTTGAATCTTAAACAATTATTTTTTGTTTTAATAAATTATCATATCCCTAAAATGAATTTATTATTTAATATTATTGATTTTTTTCATTTTAAAGAAGAATTTATAGATCAAAAATATGATAGAATAGCTCTAGATACTTCTCATTTTTGTTATTTTTTAAAAAAAGACCCTTCTTTAGGATGTTTTTATTTTAAGGAAGAAGATTTAAAATATATAGATTCTTTTAATATATCTTTATGTAATTGTAAAGTTTCTGGATATTCTATATTAGAATTGATATTAGAAATAACTCATTTAAAAGATAAAGAAGAAAGAGATATTTTTTTAAAACATTTATTTGATTATTTAAATTATTTAAATAAAAAATTTGATTCTAATTATAATGAATCTGATTCAGAAAATAAAAAATCATCAGAAAAAATAAACATTTCTATAGAGAATTTACTCGATAAAATATCTGAAAATATTGATATTGATTCCATAGATAAAAATTTAATTTCTCATTTGATTAAAAATTTAATTCGTTGTTTTGCTCCTAAATTTTTTTTAATTAATTTTTCTGTAGATAAAAATGATATTAATAAAAAACCTTCAAAAGAATATAGATTAGATATATCTTTGAAACCAGAGCATAAAACTATAGGTTGTTTATTAGAAATGAAAAAAGATTTATATAATAACAATTTTTATATTTATTTTAATGAAATTTTCAGAATTAAAGAAGATAATACAGAAAGATTAAATTTAATTAAAAAAATTTTAATTTTTACTGAAGATATAAATGAATCTAATTTATTAGATCATTTAATTATTAGTATAACTAAACAAAAAAAATATTTAAATAAAAAAATTATTTTACTTGGAGCAGATAAAAAATAATTTTTTGGATTATAAATATTTAATATAATTATTTTAAAAAAATTTTATTAAAGATGAGGATAGGTATAAATTATGAAATTTTTACAAAATATTAATTCTTGTAGAATTAATGAAGATAAATTTCTTGTTTTTATCGAAATTTCCAAAGGTAGTCAAAATAAATATGAACTAGATAAAGAGACAGGTTTATTAATTTTAGATCGTTTTTTATCTACTTCTTTTAAATATCCAGCTAATTATGGTTTTATTCCTTTTACTTATTGTGATGATAAAGATCCTTTAGATGTTTTTGTGTTATCTAAAGAAATTTTAGATCCAATGATTTTAGTAGAATGTCGACCTATTGGTCTTATTAAAATGATTGATAATAATGAATTAGATGAAAAAATTATAGCTGTTCCAATTAAAGATGTATTTATGAATTCTTATCAAGATATAAACGATATTCCTTCTTCTTTTTTATTAGAATTAAAACATTTTTTAATGCACTATAAAGATTTAGAAGATAAAAAAGTTATTATTGAAAAAATAGAAAATAAAAAAAAAGCTTTTTTAACAATTAAAAAATCTCTATTAAATTATAATAAAATTGATAATAAAAAAATAGAATAGAATAATTAGTTTATTTCTTTTTTTTTATTTAAATTTAGATTATTTTTTTGTTGAAATTTTTTTATTTTTTTATTGAAAGTTATATTTATAAATAATTATTTTAGGATTTAATATTAATGAACAAAAAAACGATAAAAACAATTCTTTCTAATAAAAAAGCTTTTTATAATTACCTACTAGATACAAAATATATTGCAGGTATTAAGTTATTAGGTAATGAAGTTAAATCTATTCGTTTAGGTAAAGTTAATTTAGATAATTCTTATATTAAATTTAATTTTGATGAAGTTTTTATTATAAATATGTTAATCTCTAAGTATCCTTTTTGTAATATTTTTCATAATTATAACGAAAATAGAGAAAGAAAACTTTTATTAAACAAAAGAGAAATTTTACAAATTAAAAACAAAATTCAAACTAAAGGTTTTATTGTTATACCAATTAGAATTCTTATAATTAAAAATTTAGTCAAAATAGAAATTTCTTTAGCTAAAGGCAAAAAAAAATATGATAAAAGATCATTATTAAAAGAAAAAGAATTAGATTTAAAAATTAAAAAAATGATAAAAAAAGATGATTATTATTAATTTTTAAAAAGAAATATATGGTTTGATATCAGAATAAAAGGAAGATAAATAAAAGTTTATATTTTCAACTATAGTATTAATAATACTAAACCATTTATATAAAATATAGTCTTTTAAGTTTTCTTTTTTAACTTCTTCTTCATTTGTATATTGATTAATTGCTTGTGGATTCAATATCATATTTATATTGAATGGTTTTTTTTTTAAAGAAATTTTTTTTTCATTATCTTCAGCTATTTTATACAGTATTGCTCCTATAAAACATCCTAAAATTATTGTTATTATAAAACCTAATTTTTTAAACATTTTTTTTTTTAATTTAATTCTCCTTTTTTATGTTATTTTTATTTATTCAATAAATATTCTAACACATTGTTTTCTATTAAATAATAATAAATTTGTTTTAATTTTTGTTAAATTATTAATTTTTTATGATTTTTTTCATATTATTTTATAATTATTTAAATTCTTATATATCATTGGAAATTTCTAGTATTTTATTATAATTATATAATTTTTTCTATTGAAAAAATTATTAAAAAAATATATAATTATAGTGTTAGAAAGAGGTTTAAATAGTATTTTTTTATGTTTATTTTAAATAATTTTATAAAATCTATTTTATCTAAAAAAAATTTTTTAATAATTTTTGTTTTAGTAATAATTCCGATTTTTTTATTTTTTTATATTAAAAAGGTTCAAAATAAATTTTCACATATTAAGGTTGCACAAAGAAAATTATTAGTTGATAATAATAAAAAAGGTAAAATAAATAAATTTAATTTATATTCAAATATGAATTTTCATTTTTTAGAAGATAAAAATATTTTAGAAGTAGAATTTATTAATCATAAAAATTTAAAAAAACAAAAATTTGATATTTTTAATAAAAAAATAATTGAACAAGTTTTGTTTGATGGGACTATACAAATTTTTGATCCAATAACAGGTTTTATGACAGAAAGACTATTACCTAATGGTTTATATTCTAAATATAAAACAAAAAATGGTACTTTATTATTTTTATATGATATTAATAAATATGATATGATACCTTTAGATCAAATAGATTCTTTATCAGAAAATGATGAAAGACTGAAATATTTTAAAAAATCTCAAGAACTAATTATATTTAACAAACCAATAATAGAAAATTATAATGCAATTTCAAACAATATAGATATTATAATTATGAATTTATATAAAAATTTGGAAAATAAAGAACAAACAAAAAGTTTTAAAACAAAAGATTTGATTTTATATGATCTAGAATATAATGAAAAAAAAGAAGATTTTGAAGAATCAAATTTTTTTTTTGACAGTTTGAAAAAAGAAGAAGATGAAAAAGAAATTTTAGAAGATATTTTAACAGATAATAATGATGTAAAAGATTTTAAAGATATAGAAAAAAATAAAAATAAAAGCAAAGATACAAATATAATTGATCATCAAGATAAAAAAAAATTTAGAAAAAATAAAAGTGTTTTTGGAATTATAAATAATAAAAATAAAAATAATATTTTTATTAGAAAATTTAGTTTTATTAATACCAAAAAACCTTTTTTGAATTTGATTATTAATATACCTTATATTCATTCTTCTATATTTTTAAGTCATATGCTTTTCTAAAATTTTTAGATTTTTTTCATATCTTTCTTTCTAAATATTAATTATTTTTTAATTTTCAAATTGATAAAAAAGTATTTTATATTACGGTTTTTTTAATTCATCTTAATATAAGATATTTTTTTTATTAATTTTATTATTTAAATGAAATTATTTGTTGTAATAAGTTATTTGTTTATATCAAGTTAAAGGGTTTAAACTAGTTATATAGAAAGTTTTTTATGAATTTAATAGAACAAATTTTTAATTTTAAAAAAAGAAAACTTCAAAAATTAATTTTAGGTTCTTTTTTTGTTTCTTTTGCTATTGTTTTATCTCAAATAAATAAATTTTGCCCTATTTTTTTTAATAAATCTCTTTATACAGAAAATAATTATTTTTGTTATTGGTATTTTCCTTTTTTTATGATGAGTTTATTTTTCGATTTTAGTTCTCATCTATTTTTTTTGTTATTTTATTGTTTTATAGATATTTTTGTTTATTCAAGTGAAAGATATTTGTTTCAAATACAATTTCTTACTAACAATTATTTAAACAAACCTCAAGTAATTCTTTTATTTTATATGATCTTTTTTGGTACTATTATTCCTGTTTTATCTTATTCTTTAACGAGTTTTTTTACATTTTTTATTAAAAAAAATATAAAAAAAAATTTTTTATTTTTATTTATTATAATTTTGATACAAACTATTTCTAGATTTTTTTGCGGTTTTTTATGTTATTGGGGTCCTAATACTAAGTATTATTTTATTTTAAGAAATAATATTAATATTTTTAATAAAAGTTTAAAATCATCTTTATTTTATTATTCTTTTATGTTTTTTTGGAATTTTTTACCTATTTTGATTTCGAATTTAATTCTTTTTATTTTATTTTCTATTTTTAAGAGTTTTATATTAAAAAATTTTAAATTTTATTGGTTATCAAAATAAAATTTATTCTTCAAAAAAATAATCTTTTTTTTCTAATTTATCTTGTTATATAACATACTACTGAATAAATTAAATACTTTTGTCATATCTAAATTTTTAGGTTTAAAATTTTTTTTTTGATTTAATTTCATAAAATGTTCAATATACATTTTTTTTAATGAATCAAAAATATCCAAATTAAAATTAAAATTATAATATATATCTTTATTTAAAAATTTTTTTATAATTTCAAACCAGCTAACATTTTTTTTATAAGGTAAAAAATTCTTTATTTCCCATTGTATACAACATTCTAAGATAAGAAATAAATTTGTGTTAACTATTTCATATTTATTTTCAATTTTTTGTAAATATGATAAATGAAAACTATTTATATAATATTTTCTTTTTTGCATTTCTTTTATCCATTTAACAAAAGATAGGTTAAAATAATTACGACCCATGTCTAAAAAAAATTGCATAGCTTTATTTTTTTTGTTTTTATTTAAACAATAGTCATACATTCCGAATTCTTTTCTTAAAGCTTTAATAGATAATTCTGGTGTATATTCAAAAAGTTCATAAGGTATAATTCTCATTTATTTTTTTTAATCCTTTTTTAATTATTTTAAATATATTTTAATAAATTATTTTATTTTTTTGTATATATTATATTATAGGTTTACTTATTGAATATTGACAGTTATTATTTTTTCTTTTATAATCTAACTATAATAGTAAAAAAATAATTTATAATGAGAATCTAATATTAAAACAAAATATTTAGGAATGAAGATTAATAGTATTTCATTTTTTTATTGTTTAATAATATTACATTTATATTATGTATTATATCTATATCTAATAACAGAAAGTAGGTTTAACAATTATGTCGGTTAAAATTCGCTTACAACGTTTTGGTTCTCATAAAAAACCTTTTTATCGTATAGTAGCTACAGAATCTTGTAATAAAAGAGATGGGAAGTTTTTAGAAATTATTGGTATTTATCATCCTTTATCTAATGTTATTAGTGTATACAATGAAAAGTTAGAAAAATGGTTATCTTTTGGAGCTCAATTAACTAAGACTACTAAAAATTTATTAAAAAAGAATAAAAAAAATAATTTAACAAAAAAATGTTAAAAAATTGATTTCTAATTCTAATTTAGAATTAATTTTTGTTTTTTGATTTTTTATTATAATCATAATCTGTTTGTATTTTTTTAATTATTTTTTTAATATATAAAGGTTTTTAATAATGATATTTGATATTATAACTATTTTTCCTAATTTTTTTAATTTTTTTTTAGATCATTCTATAATAAAAAGAGCATATTTAAAGAAAAAAATTATATTAAATATTTTAGATTTAAGAAAATATAGCCATAATAAACATAATCAAGTAGATGATACTGTTTATGGAGGCGGAAGTGGTATGTTACTTGCTTTTCCTCCTTTATACGATTGTCTTTTAAATATTAAGAGAGAGAAACGAAGTAGGGTTATTTTATTGTCTCCTCAGGGAATTGTTTTGAAACAAAAAAAAGTTATTCATTATGCTGAAAAATATACACAATTAATTATTTTATGTGGAAATTATGAAGGTGTAGATGCGAGAATTTTAAAATTTGTAGATGAAGAACTTTCGATAGGTGATTATATTTTGACCGGAGGTGAGTTTGCTGCTATTATTTTAATTGATGCTATTACTAGAGTTGTATCAGGAGTTATTAAAAAAGAGTCTTATTTGCAAGATTCTTTTCAAGGTGGTTTATTAAAATATCCTCAATATACTAGGCCACAAATTTATAAAGGAGAGTCTGTCCCTTCTGTTCTAATTTCTGGGAATCATAATAAAATTAAAGAATGGCGAAAAAAAGAAAGTTTAAAAAATACTTTATTAAAAAGACCTGATTTATTAGAAGAAAAAAATAAGATTCAGATAAAAAATAAAAAAACAGAATAAAATATATATAGAAAATAATTAAAAGGAAGAAATTATTATAAGAAGCCATGAATATGAATTTAAAAGGACAAGAGTTAATTAATTTTGTTAATAAAAAAAATTTAAGAAAAGTACCTTTTTTTGCAGTTGGTGATACAGTTAGAATTTTTATCAAGTTTGAAGAAAACAATAAGAAGAAAATACAAATTTTTGAAGGTTTAGTGATTAGAAAAAAAGGAAGTAATATTTCAGAAACTTTTACATTAAGAAGAGTTTATTCAGGAGTAGGAGTTGAACGTATTTGTCCATTACATTCGCCTTTATATGAAAAAATAGAGGTAGTAAAACGTGGTATAGTTCGTCGTTCTAAACTTTATTATATTCGTTATTTATCTGCAAAAGCTACTAAGATTAAAGAGAAAAGATAGAATAAAAGGAGAAATTTGTATTTGTTATCTTTATTTGAAGAACTAAAATGGCGTGGTTTAATTAAGGATTGTAGCGATGAAAGCAGATTAGAAAAAGTTTTGGATAATGAAAAAATAAATTTTTATTGTGGATTTGATCCTACTGCTAATTCTCTTACTTTAGGACATTTAGTTCAAATCAATACTATTTTGTTATTTTATAAAAATTATCATTTTCCTTTTATTTTGATAGGAAGTGGTACAGGTTTAATTGGTGATCCTAAAGAATCTAAAGAAAGATTTTTGCTGTCTAAAGAAGAGATTTTTTATAATAGCAATTCTATTAGAAGTCAATTAGAAAATATATTTTTAAATAAAAAAATTAAATTAGTAGATAATTATAATTGGATATCTCAAATAGATTTTATTTCTTTTTTTAGAAAATATGGAAAATTATTTAATATTAATTATATGATTTCCAAAGAAATAGTAGCTAAAAGATTAAAAAAAGGAATTTCTTATACAGAATTTTCTTATATGCTTTTTCAAGCATTAGATTTTTATCATTTGTACAAAGAATTTAATGTTATATTACAATTTGGTGGTTCTGATCAATGGGGAAATATTACTAGTGGATTAGAATTGATTCGTAAAATGAGTTTAACAAAAAAAAATAATAAACCTTTAGGATTCAGCATTCCTCTTTTGTTAGATACTAAAGGTGTTAAATTTGGTAAGAGCGAGAAAAATACTATATGGTTAGACAAAAAAAAGAGTAATTCTTATGAAATTTATCAATATTTACTAAATATTAGTGATAATGATGTTATTGATCTTTTAAAAAAAATAACTTTATTAACCCCTGATAGGATTATTTTTTTAGAAGAAGAAACTAAAAAAAATCCTAGACAAAGAGCAGCACAAAAAGAATTAGCTAAATTTGTTGTTATGTTTTTGCATGGTTACGAAGAGTTAGAAAAATGTATTAAAATTAATAATATTTTATTTAACAAAGATTTGAAAAAATGGGATTTAGATGATTTTATTTTTTTATCAAAGCATTTAGATTTTTATAAAACCAAAGAGAATATTTTATTAGTAGATGCTTTAGTGTATGCTAAGTTCGCAATATCTAAAAATGAAGCTAGAAGATTGATTTTATCAAATTCTATTAAAGTTATGGGAAATTCTATTACAAAAGTTGATTTTATTTTAGAATCTCAAAAAGCTTTTGATAATAAATATGTTTTATTAACTAAAAAGAATAAAATTAATTTTCTAATTATTTTTGATTAAAGTCGAGAAAAGAAATTTTGTTATGAAAATAGATGAATTATACCGTAAAATTATTTTAGATAATTATCATAATCCTTTTAATAAAGGTTTATTATTTAACGAAAAAGAAAAAAAATATTTGATTTTAGAAGCTAAAAATATATTTTGTAATGAATTTATTAAAATTCAAATATTTTTTAATCAAGATAATATTTTAGATATTAGATATGAAACTGAAGGTTGTGTGATTTTAACTGCCTCAGCTTCTTTGATGTCTTTTTTTTTGAAAAAAATTGATTTAGATTTATGTATATCTAAAATAGATAATTTTTTGAAAATGGTTAAGAATCAAAAATTTGATTCTGAAAAAATTGATAAAGATTTATATTCTTTTAAAAATATTTCTTTTTTTCCAAGTAAAATTCATTGTGTTGCTATGCCTTGGAAATTAACTTCTAAAATTATTAAAAAATATATAAAAATAAATTTAAAAAATTTTTAATATTTTATATTGATTGTTATAATAAAAAGTATGTATTTATTATATTTCATTATAAAATTTTTTTTTAATATTTTTTAATATATAAAGAAGAGGTTAATAAAAGATGACATTATATTCTAATAAACCAAAATATATGAAAAATAATTTATTTTGGAAGTGTATTTTTTTTATTTTCTTGTTAGCTTTATTTGTTTTATGGTTTCGATTTAGAGATAAAAATAATCAAAATCAAGAAAAAAAAGAATATTTAAAAGATATTTTGATGGTTGGAACTTCAACCGAAATTAAAAATGGTTTCGGAATGTTTGGGATGGGTGAAAATACAACTAATAATGCTCAAGTTCGTAACTTAATGCATGAATATTTAGTCAGTCCTTTAGAAATCCAAAAAAAAGGTTATTATTTTACCGAATATAAAAATAAATTAATAGAAGAAATACCGAAAAAACCTATTACAACAGGTTTATGGAAAGGTTATTATGAATTTAATTTAATACCGAATATTAAATTTCATGATGGAAAAGAGTTAACTAATGATGATATAATCGAAACTTTAGAATTAAATCGTGATTCTCAAAACGAACATTCTTATTTTATAGATAAATTTGCGAAGTCTGATGATCTAACAAAAAAATATTTATTTTATATTAAGTTTAAAAATAATAAAGATTTATTAAATTATCATCATTTAAGCAAGATACCTATTATAAGTAAAGAAGTTAAAGATAAAGATCCGCAAAATTTTCGAAATATAGGTTTAGGCAGTTTTAAATTAACTAAGTTTGATCCTAATACTAAAACAATTGAATTAGAGTTTTTTTCTGATTATTACCAATTAAAAAATAATAATGATGTGAATATTAAAAAAATTATTATTTATTTTATTCCTTCTATTCAGACTCTTTATATGAATTTAGAAAAAGGAGAATTAGATCTAATATTAGAAAATATTGAACAGGTATATTTAGAAAAAATGATTAAAAATAAACAATTAAAATTAGTTGAAAATACTAATTTAAATTTAACTTATATTATTTTGAATAGTAAAACCCTTAGTATTGAAAATAGAAAAAGTATTGTTCAAGAATTCACTCCATATTTAAAAAAAGAAATACTGAATGATTTAGGAGAAGATTCTTCTTATTATCAAGTTGTAAATGTTTTTTCAGATAATCGTTTAAAAGGAGGTAATTTTTCTGATCAAGAATTTAATGATATTATTTTGAATGATATAAAAATTCAAGCTTCCAAACCTAATTCTAAAATAAGAGCATTATTTACTAATGCTGACGAAACTAAAAATCGTTTTATGAATAAATTTATAGAAAAATTATCTAACGAAAAAGGTTTTAATATAGAAAAGATACAATTAGAAAAAAATGAAACTATCGCAAAAGCTAAATCGGGAGAATTTGATATGTTTTGTTTAACAGAGTATTTAGAAAATACTTTTCCTCATTATTTATTAAATGTTTATTTTGGTAAAATTCATTCCTCTAATCATACAAATAATTCCGCAAACTCAGAAGCTTATTTAAATGTTTCTGGTTTGAATGAACCTGAAATATATGATAAAATTGATTATCTAAAAACAATAGATTTTAACAATCCAGATTATGAATCTAAAATAAAAGAATTACATAAAGTTTTAATTGAAAAATATATTGCTATTCCATTATTTCAAATCAATAAAATTAGAAATTTAGTAAGAAATAATATTGAAGGTTTTAATATGAATATTTTTGGAGAAATTAATTGGAATAAAATTAAAAAAGAATAGATTAATTTTTTTGTTATTTTTCAATTTTGTTAAACCACAATTATTATTCATAATTATTATTAGAATAAAAAAAAGTCGAGAAAATCATGTTAATTATTTTAAAAAAAATATTTTGTTTTATTTATAAAATTTCATTTTGGATTTATTATTTTTTTATATTTTATTGTTGTTTGTTTATGTTATTGAGCATATTTATGTCGCAAGAAAAAGTTCTCAAGTTTTTGAATTTTAGTTATTTTAGAGTGGCCAGCGAGAGTATGTATGATTCCTTAAAAATAGATGATTATGTTATTGTTAAAACAATATCAGAAAAAGAATGTTATAATTTAAAACCATCTAAAACATTAAATTCTAAAGATGGTGATGTTATTATTTTTAAGCTTGATAAGAATAAATTTCCTGATATATTAGTTATCCATAGAGTGGTAGAAAATGATTTAAAGAATAGATATGTTACAACCAAAGGAGATAATAATCAAAATATTGAAGAATTTGATCGATTTATAAATTATAATAATATTTTAGCTAAACCTATTTTCAAGATAGATCATAAATATATATTTTTAATTAAATGTGCTATAGTTATTTATTTTTGTTTTTTTATTATTTATTTTTTGATAAAAAAATTAAAATTATTAATGTATTAAATTAATTCAAACAAAATAAAAATTAGGTTTTTAAAAAAATGTGGGACTATTTTATTAAGCAAGAAAAAAAAAAATTATATTTTAAAAAAATTTTATCATTTTTAAAAAAAGAGTTAGAGAAAGGTAAAATTATTTATCCTTCTTTTCAAAATATATTCCGAGCTTTTAAGTTAACTAATTTCGATAATACAAAAGTAGTTATTTTAGGACAAGATCCTTATCCAGGTCCTAACCAAGCTCATGGTTTATCTTTTAGCACTTTGAATGAAAAAACACCTTCTAGTTTAAAAAATATATTCAAAGAATTAAAAAATGATTTATCTTTTTGTTCTGCTAAAACTAATAATTTAACTTTATGGGCTTTAGAAGGTGTTTTATTAATTAATAGCATCTTAACAGTAGAAAAAAATAAACCGTTAAGTCATCAACATATTGGTTGGCACAACTTTACTATTAATTTTTTCAATTTTTTAAATTATAATAAAAAAAAAGTAGTTTATATACTGTGGGGTAAATTTGCTCAAAATTATGAAAAATATATTATAAAAGAAAGTAACTTTATTATAAAAAGTTCCCATCCTTCTTTTTATTCTGCTCATAAAGGTTTTTTAGGTTCTAGACCATTTTCCAAAACTAATAATTATTTACAAGAAAATAATATAAAAACAATTAATTGGAATTTGGACAGATAATGTTAAACTTTTTAAATATTTTTTAAAAGATTTGAGGAAAAAAATTAGTGTCTGAAAACTATATTTTAAAAAAATTAAATTTAGAACAAATCGAATTAATAAGAAAAGAATTTCAAAATTTTATCTTAAATGAAAAAGAAAACAAAAGTATTTATGTTTTATTTCGTATTAAAAAAGATAATAGTACAATTACAATTTTTAAGAATGGTACTTGTTTTGTACAAGGATTAAATAAAAAACCAATTTTTATATTTATTTGTAATTTGTTGAATTTGCATTTTAATGATGAAGTTTATGATCTTAAAAAAAAAGAAAATCATGATTTAATAAAACATAATTTTATTGGTTCTGATGAAGTAGGTACAGGTGATATTTTTGGCCCTATAATAGTTTGTGCATCTTTTGTTAGTGAAAAAAATATTGCTTTTCTAAAAAAAATGAATATTACTGATTCTAAAAAACTTTCTTCTAAAAATATTTTTAAAATATCAAAACTTATTATAAATAAGAATAAAATACCTTATTTTGTTAAAATTTTGCATCCTTTAGAATATAATTCACTTATTCAAAACAAAAATAATTTAAATAAAATAAAAGCTTTATTACATAATGAAGCTATTTTAGAACTTATAAAAAAAATAGATAAAAATGTTAAATTTAATGTAGTAATTGATCAGTTTGCTATTCCAGAGAAATATTTTAACTATTTAAAAAAAGAAAAAATAGTTTATAAAGATATAATATTCTGTACTAAAGCTGAAACTAAATATTTAAGTGTTGCTGTATCTTCTATTCTTGCAAGATATTTTTTTTTAAAAGAAATTCAACAATTAAGTGAAAAATTAAGTATTGATTTAAAATTAGGAGCTTCTTTTAAAGTGGATCAACAGTTATTAGAAATTTGTGAAAAAAAAGGTTTTGATATATTAAATAGAATTGCTAAATGTAATTTTAAAAATATTAAAAAATTATTAAACAATCTAAAAAGAAAGGTTTAGTTTATAGATCGATTGATATGACAACTATTTTCACTGAAATTATAAATAAAAAAATACCTAGTTATATAATTTATGAAGACGAATTGGTTATTGCTTTTTTAGACATCAATCCATTTACTAAAGGTCATACTTTAGTAGCTACAAAAAAAGATTATTCTTTTATAACTGAAATACCGAAAAATATTTTTTTACATATGTTTGAAATAATTCAGATTATTAGTAAAGTTTTAATAAAAACTTTAAATGCTAAAGGTATTAATTTATTAAATAATAATGGAAAAGAAGCTGGTCAAACCATATTTCATTATCATGTTCATTTAATACCTCGTTTTGAATTAAAAGAAATTAGTTTTATTCAAAATCAAAATTATTCACTAATAGATCGTGAATATAACCAAATAAAAAAAGAAATTATAAAAAATTTTAACTATTTTAAAAAAGGGGAAAAATAAGAAATATTTTATGAATTTTAATCAATATAAAAATCAAACAAAACAAACTTTAGGAGAAGAAATAGCGAACGCTATTTCTCATGGTATAATGATTCCCTTCAGTATTTTTTCTTTTTTCTTTTATTATCATTTGTTAATTAATAGACAAAATTTTAATTTTAGAAATATTTTATCCCTATTTTTATTTTCTTTAACAATGTTAATTTTGTATACTACTAGTTGCTTATATCATTCTTTATCTTCTCAAAATTGGAAATTTAAATTACAAAAACTAGATCATATTTGTATTTATTTATTGATTTGGGGTAGTTTTTCACCTTTTTTACTTTTAAGACGTGATTATATAGATGAAGAAAATTTTGTTTTTGTTTTTAGTAAAGAATGTATATTTTTTTTAATTCAAACTTTTATAGTTATTTTAGGTATTTTAGGTAAATTTTTTTATTTTACTAAATGGAAAAATATACATTTATTTCTATATTTATTTTTAGGATGGAACGGATTATTTTTTTTAAAAGATTTATTACTTATGGATTATAAAATTATATTGTTTTTATTGTTAGGTGGTATTTTTTATACTATTGGTGTTTTTTTCTATAGTAAATCCAGAATATATAAATATTATCATTTTGTTTGGCATATATTTGTTATTTTCGGTAATTTATTACATATTTTGTCTGTTTATTTTTTAATAAATAGTATTTAATTTTTTGTTTATTAACATAATAAAAAAATAAATAATTAAATTAAATATATTAAGCAAAGGTAGATTAATTAAATGTTAGGAATTTTATTAAAATTGAACCAATTAAATTTTTTTTGGTTTTTTATTATGATTTTATTTTTTTGTTATTTGATAGGTTCTATTCCTACAGGTTTAATAATTGGAAAATTTTTTAAAAAAAAAGATTTGAGATTATTAGGTTCTAAAAATATTGGAGCTTCTAATGCCGCTCGTGTTTTAGGTTTTAAGTATGGTTTATTAATTTTTATTTTGGATTTTCTAAAAGGATTTTTATCTATTTTTATAGGTTTTTTTTTGATGCAAATAGTTTGTTATTATAAAAATATTTCTTTTTTTTTAATAGATAAAACAGAGATAAGAATTTATTTTGGTTTTTTTGTTATGTTAGGACAAATGTTTTCTATCTTTAATAATTTTCAGGGCGGAAAAGCTATTGCCACATCTGTGGGTGTTGTTTTTTATATAAATCCTTTTATTGGTTTTTTCGGGATTTTATCTTTTATTATTTTTTTAAGAATTTTTGGTTATGCTTTTTTAGCTTCTTTAATTTCTACTTTGTTAGTCGATTTTTTTTTATGTATTTGTTTTTATTTTAATTTTTTATCTTTTTTTCCTATCTATAAAAAAGAAATTTTAATTATTTTTTTTATAACTATTCTTATTTTTGTAAAGCATTTCTCTAATATAGTTAATTGGCTAAAATCGAAAGAAAATAAATTTGTTTTTAATGCTAAAAAAAACAAAAATTTATAAATTTATGTTTTTTTAAAATATTTTTTAAAAAAAAATAGTAACTAAATACTATTATTATCGTTTTACTATTTAATTTTTTCAATAATAATTATCAATATAATATATAAAAAAAATTAGATTGAATTTTATTTTGATTTTTATTTAATGTCTATTTTATAAAAAGTAATTTTTAAAGATTTAAAATATGATTCTAAATATAATTAGAAACAATATTTTAATATATATCAAATAATTTTAAAAAACCGAAAAGAATAATTATTCTATTTTTGGAGACATTATTATATGAAATAGAAATTTTTCTCTTCTTTTTTGTAATTCTTCTTTTTTATGTTGAAATAATCTTTTTTGCGATATTCTTTTTTGTTCTATATATTCTATTATTTTTTTTTCATTTATTTTTTTCTGTTTTTCTATCATAACAGAAGCTATTACTCCTTTTGTTTTTTCAAAAATAAAAATGCTATTTGAGAAAAATTTTGTTTTTCCTAAAGCAAAAACTTTATGTGATTTGAAATTAATTTTCATAAAAGAAAAAGACAAAAATATAAAAAATAAAAAATTATTTGTGAATAGTTTCAATTTTTTGAAATTAAAATTCATTTTTTTACAACTCCTTTTGGAATAATATTATCGATTCCAAAAGAAATTTTATCATAATAATTAATATTCATATTATTAAAATATTATTAATTTCTTTTGATGATTTAAATTATTTATCAATTATATAAATTATGTATTATTCTTAAAAAAATTTTTTAAAAATGTTTAGATTATTGAATTTTTACATTAATTTTATTAGTAAATAAATATTTATTTTTTGAATTTTTTCAAATTTAGTTTTTTTCGTTTTCATCAAAAAGTAAAAAAAGAATATTTTTGAAAATAACCTTAAATTTTTTTAGTAAATAAAAATATATAAAACAATTTTTAATTTTATTAATAAAGGACAATCTACAAAATTTTTTTGATATATTGTTTATCATTTGGTTTATCATTTTTTCTTTTAGTTGTTTAAACAAAGTTTTCGCCGAAACAAAAGTCGTTTTGGGTAAACTGATGTGAACCATCAAAAACGAGACCAATAAAAAGTTGTTTTTTTGATTCAAAAATAAAAGAAATAACTCTTTTGATTTTTAATAATCTAAGTCAACTTATTTATTAACTACTGGTAGTATAACTTAAAAGAAAAAAAGTCAACATAAAAAGATAGCGAACTTTTTAAAAAAAGTTATTATAAGAATAAATATAATATGAAGAAAGGTATTTAAAAAGTTTATTATGTTTGAATCATTTTTGTTCTTATGTGAATTATTTTTATTCTTATCTAGTATTACGAGAATTTATAAATATTTTTTAAGACCTTGTTATTATCATTTTAATAAAAAATATAAAACGTGTTTTTTAAAGAATAAATATATAGAACCTAATATTAATCGTCAAGAAAAGAAAAATTTTATTCATTGGTTTTTCACTATCGAAACTTGTGTAATCTCCATAACTTTATATCCATTTTTATCAAAATTATATATTGCAATTTTTGGGCATGATTACTTATTTTGGTTTAATTTTTTCTATATTATTTATGTTTTTTTACCTGCTATTGCTTTTATTGTTTATTTGATATCTACGAAACTAAAAAGAAAATTTAAAGAAAATAAATATAAAAAATATTAAGTAAAAATAAAGTAAAAAAACCAACTTTAATAGCTGGTTTTTTTATACTTTGAGAAAGAATTTTATAAGACTTCTGAATTCCTCATATGATAATAAAATCCCTATTATTCGTCATTCATCCTTTAAAAAAAAGAAAATCGAATCAAATAATCAATTTTTTTTAAAAAATAGGGGTATTTGAACTGCTATTATATAACTTAAAAAAGTTTTTCGTTGAGATTTGATATTAAAAACATATAAAATAGAGCATATTTTTTACTCAATTTTCTTTCCGTAAAAACATTTCATATTTTTATTAAATTTTGAAAATTTAGTTTTCATTTTTTTTAAACAAAGAAAAAAGAAAGTAACAAAGAAAAAAGAAAACATATAATATATATAATTTACTTACTTTAGTAAGTAAGTAAATTATATATATTTATTACTGTTCTCTAATGTTCTCTAACGTTCACAGCTACATTATATTAAAAAGAATTATATTAAAAAGAAAACTTTTTGTCAAGATTTTTTTTAAATTTCTTTTCAAAAAGTAAAAAAAAGAAAAAAAGAATGACGAAAGTAGTAAGAGGGAAAAACGCTGGGAGGCGTTTTCCCTCTTCTTCTTTCTTAAATAAAAAAAAGAATAAATAGTTAAAAAGAATGATTTAATAATTAAAAAAGAAAAGGAAAAGGAAGAAAAAAAGAAAAAAAAGATGTGTTCGCCGCTCGCCCAACACAAAAAGCCCTCTAAAAAGAGGATTGGTTATTTATTTTCTCATTTTTTCTAAAATAGAAAAAATAAATGATTCATTTTAACTTTTCGAATTCGAACAAAGTATTAATAAAATTGCAAGCATCATCATGATATCTTACATAAGTTTCAATAAGACCAGACATTGTCAAATTAAGTTTATCAAAATTTTTAAAAAGACTACGGTGTTTATCATATTCATATTTTTTAATTTTTTTTTCTATAAAATTTATTTTTAGATATTGTAATTCCAGAAATTTTAGATCATTTAAAAAAGTTTTACCAGAACAAAGTATTAGATCACTAATTTTCAAAAGAGAATCTATTGAATTCTTTCTAGCATAAGAAGTTTTTGGACGATTACAAGAAATTAAGTCACTAATTTTGCTACTTAGTAAAAGTTTAAATTCTATACAACGATTAAATTGATTCAGAATTTTTTCTTCAAAATTATTCATTTGAATTATATTTTTTAAATCTATGAGCAGTTTATCGATTAAATCTTCTTTTTCTGATAATGTTTTAAGCATTAAAATTTCTTCAATAGTATAGTCCTCAATATCAGAATTTTGTTCTGCTTTAATAGAATTATGAGGAATGAATAATAAACAAAATAATAAAACAGAAGCAGTAAAAAAACTTCTTATTGTCAATTGAACTTTATTTAACATTATTAAAAACTCCTTTTATTCGATCAATTATTTTTATTTAAATATTATATACGTTTATATCAAAAAGTTGATAGTTGGTGTATAGTAAATCATTTTTGTAGTTTCATATTGGTGATATGAGGTATTTTTTTAATTAAATAATTAGTAACTATCAAGCAATGGTCCTACTCCATGTCTTGTTACAAAGTATGTACCATTGTTAGAGTTTCAGCATTTCTTTTAGAACGAAATTCTTAAAATCAATAAACTCGAAAAATCTCGCTACGGACGAACAAGCCGGCCCCTAATCTGCGTTGACGGACACCGCTGGGGTAATTTCGACTGTGCGATGTTTTGTTTAAAAAGTCTTCATTGAGATCAACTGAGACCATCTAACAAGAAAGTCGTTTTTCCATCTCCAGGTTCCGGAAGGCTACAAAATTGGCGAGAGACAAGCTGTGAAAATACCTCTTACCCTGACGATCATAACTTTCGGTATGAAGATGGCCAGGTTTTTAATAAATGATGTTACCATATATCTTAATTGACCGAACTGTAATAAAGCTATTATTTTTTGATGTTTTAAAGAATATTTTTGATATTTATTTAAAATTTGATTTTGATAAAACCACCAATGATTTTTCTTGGTTCCGAGATCAGTAACGATGACTTCTTTCACTAAACCTTTTTGAGCTGGATAAAAATAAATGATTTGAGGGGGTAAAAAACAAAGCACATTATCATCATTTAGATTTAATAATACTTCACAAACGTTCATTTTCGTTAAACTCCTTTTTATTCACAACCTCACTTTAGCCAAAAGAAAAAAGCCAAGTTGTTTTTTTATTTGTTAAAAAAAACAATTTGACTTATTAATAACTACTTTTTACTGGTATTATTTTATTGGGTCAGTTTATACAGATAGATAATTAAAATTTGATTTATTTGTAATATCAATAATAGAAATAACAAAAAAAATAAAATATGTTATAATTAATAGGTTAAAATTAAGATTATAATTTTCTTAAAATACGTTTTAATAATGATAATAAGGAGTTAATTTAATATTATATGGCTGTTGTAACTATAAAACAATTATTAGAATCGGGTATCCATTTTGGACATGCAGCTAGAAAATGCCATTATAAAATGAAACCTTTTCTTTTTTCTTCTAATGAAGGAATTCCTATTGTTAGAAATAAAATTCATATTATAGATTTAAAAAAAACAATTTTATCTATTGAAAATGTTTATAAACAAATTGTTCAAATATCTTCTAAAAATGGAAAATTATTATTTTTAGGTACTAAAAAACAAATTCAAGAAATTATTAAACAAGAAGCTATTAGATCTAATCAATATTATGTAATACATAGATGGTTAGGAGGAACTTTTACTAATTTTCAAACTATTTTAAAAAGAATTAATTTTTTAAAGGAATTATATAAAAAAGAACAAGATGGTTTATGGAATAATTTACCTAAAAAAGAAGTTGTTGAATTAACTAGAAAAAGAGAAAAATTAGAAAAATTTTTAGGCGGTATTAAAAATATGAATAAGTTGCCTAGTGCTCTTTTTGTAGTGGACACACAAAAAGATATTATCGCTATTAATGAGGCTCGTAAATTAAACATTCCAGTTTTTGGTATAGTTGATAGTAATTGTGATCCTGATTTGGTTGATTTTATTATTCCAGCTAATAATGATGCTATCAAAGGTATTAAATTGATTACATCTATTATTGCTAATGCAGTAATTGAAGGAAATAAATTAAGTCAACAAAATATTTCAAATAATAAAGATTTTTATAACAAAAATAATACTAAATTAGATTCTTCTTATGATAATAACATTAATAATGTTAGTGATAAACATTGATTATTAAGAATAAAATAAATTATTTTTCTAACGAATATGAATAATTGAAGGATGTTAATAAATTTAACATCTTTTTTTTAACATTTTTTGTATTTTATATATTTTTTTATAATAGTGAAATAATCATATTAATAAATAAAATTAAAAAGTGAGAGAAAATTATGAAGAAGATAACGATAGAAATGATTAAAAGAGTTAGAGATAAAACTAGAGCAGGTATTGTTGATTGCAAAAAAATGTTGCAAAGTGTTGAAGGTAATGAAGACAAAGCTATTGAAATATTACGCCAAAAAATGGTTTCAAAAGATATTTATTTGAAGGAACAAAATATATTGCCAAAAGAAGGTTTAGTACATGTCTCTTTTAAAGGTAACAAAGCAGTTATGTTCGAATTAAATACAGAAACAGATTTTGTTGCTAGAAGTAGATTTTTTTTAGATTTTTGTAAAAAATTAGAAAAAATATTATTTCTTTGTGATAATTATAATTTGGCAATGGATGATTTTTTAAATTATAGTTTTGAGGATAAAAAAATTAAAGATATAATATTAGAACAAAGATCCATTTTTGGAGAAAATATTTTTTTAAGAAGATTTAATATTATTAATAAAAAAAATGAAGAAAGTTTTGGAATATATCAACATTATAATAAAATTGCTTGTTTAGTTATTTTAAATAAACATTGTTCAAATATTGAACATGATTTACCTGTTCATATAGCATTTTATAATCCTAAATTTATTTGTAAAGAAGAAATAGACCCTGATTTTATTCATCAAAATAAAAATAAAATTTATGAAGAAATTAAAGATCAATATTCTGAATTGTCTAAGCAAAAAATAGAAAAAGAATTAAATAAACGTTTAGATAATTTTTTAAATGAAATTTGTTTATTAGAACAATATTTATATAATGATCCTAATAAAAAAATTTTTGATTATTTAAAATTGGCAAAAGTAAATATTATTAAATTTTATCTTTATCAATTAGGAAATTAAAAAAATGTTTTATTTTTTAAATTTTTTAGTTAATTAATTTTTTTTATTATTCCATTATTTATAGACTATTTATTAAATAAATTAACAAAATTATATGAATATATAAAAAAAGAGATAAAAGGAGATAATAGTTACAATGTTTAAAAAAATTCTTTTAAAATTGAGTGGTGAAGCTTTAAAAGGAGATAATTTTAATATTAGTCCGCAAAAAGTTAAAAAAATAGCTGAAGAAATCAAAGAAATTAAAAATTTAGGATTAGAGATCGTTATTATGGTTGGAGCTGGAAATATATGGCGTGGTGTTGTAGGTCAAGAATTAGGTATGGAAAGAAGTCAGTCTGATTATATGGGTATGATGGGTACTATAATTAATGCTTTAGCTTTACAAGATGCTTTGGAACAAATACAAATTCAAACAAGGGTTATGACAGCTTTTCATGTTATTACAATCGCTGAACCTTATATTAAAATGAGAGCATTAAGACATTTACAAAAAGGAAGAGTAGTTATTTTGGGTGCTGGTTTAGGTTCTCCATATTTTTCTACAGATACTGCAGCTGCTTTAAGAGCTGCAGAATTAAATATTCAATTTATATTAATGGCGAAAAACGGTGTTGAGGGTGTTTATAATAAAGATCCTAAAAAATATAAGGATGCAATATTGCTTAAAAAAATTAATTATAAATATTTAATTGATCAAAGATTAAATATAATGGATATGACCGCGGTATCTTTGTGTTGGGAAAATGATATTAATTTGTTTGTTTTTGATATGAATAAAAAAGGAAATATTAAAAAAATTATTTTAAATGAAAAAATAGGAACTATAATTACCTCTAAGGAGAATTAAAATGGAAGATTTATTACAAGATATTTTAAAAAATTTAGAAAATAAAATGATGTTATCTCATAATGTGATGTTAGAAGAATTTAAAACTATAAGAACTGGTATAGCTAATCCTCAAATACTAGATAGAATTCAAATTTATTATTATAATGAAAAAACTTTGTTAAAAGATATTAGTATTATTTCTGTTGTAAAACCCAATAAAATATGTATTAAACCTTTTGATATTAGTTTAGTACCGGAAATTATGAAAGTACTTTTGTCTTCTAGATTAGGTATAACTCCTCAAACTGATGGAAAAACTGTAGATTTGATTTTCCCTCAACCTACTTTAGAATTAAGACAAAAATTAACTAGAGAAATAGAAAAAATTGCTGAACAAACTAAAGTTTCTATTCGTAATTTACGTAGAGACGGTAATAATAAAATAAAAAAAATGAAATTGGATAAATCTTCAGAAAAAATTTTTTTGGATAAAATACAAAATTTAAATAATAAATGGATTCAAAATATAGAAAAAGAAAAAATTAAAAAAAATAAAGAATTATTGACTATTTAATAATGAAAAAGAATAATATTTGTCTTAAAAAAATATATTTTGGTATTTTAATGATTTTATTGAATTTAATTTATTTTTATTTTTTTACTTATATAGACAGAAAATTTCATTTGAGTATTTTTATTTATTCTTTCCTAATCATTATTTTATTTTTTATTATTTTAGCTTCTAGAGATATCTTAAAATTAAAAGAGCAAAAAAAAAATTTATTTTTAAATAAAAATATAATTTTTTTTAGTTTTCTGTTTTTTTTTCATTTTGTTGCTATTTTTAATAATTATTTTTATAATAACCAAGCAATTACTTTTTTAATGAAAAAAAAAGATTTTTTGTTATATCAAATTATTGATTTCTTATATAAGAATCATTATTTTTTATTTTTTTCTCTTTTATATTTATTTATTTTCTTTTTGTTTTTTTTATTTATTTCTGATTTTGAAGTGATTCAATTTCAAAATATCTTATTTGTAATAATATATATAATTTTTTTTAGTTCTTGTTTTTTTACTTTAGTTAGTTTAAATTATAATTGGTTTTTATATCTTTTTTTAATAACAACTACTAGTGATAGTTTTGCTTTTTTAGGTGGTTATTTTTTTGGTAAAAAAAAGTTATGTCCAATCATAAGTAATAAAAAAACTTGGGAGGGTTTTTTTTGCGGTATTATTTGTACTTTATTTTTTGTTTTTTTATTTTTTTTTAATTCTTTAAAAGTTTTAGATTTTCTTTCTTTTTTATGTTTTTTTATTTTTTCTTTATTAAATTCTATTTTGGCTCAAATAGGAGATTTGATAGCTTCTAAAATTAAAAGGAATTTTAATATAAAAGATTTTAATAATATATTACCAGGACATGGTGGTTTATTAGATCGTTTTGATTCTATTTTGTTTTTATCTTTTTTTAATGTTTTAGTTTTTATTAGCCCTTTAAATCAGTTTAAAAATTTAATTTTATATATTCTAAGTTAAAATTTAATTTTTATAATTTTTTTATTGTTTATAAAATTTATTTATTTTTAATTATTAAAATTATATATTTTTTCAAAAGCTTTTTGTATATCTTCTTTTAATACGATATTTCTTTTGTTTTTAGCTGTATTTCTTATAATAGCATTTAATAATTGTTCTAATACTCTATTAGCTTTTTTTTCTTCAGAAAATTTTTCTATTTTAGCATTTATATCTTTAATAAGATAATTAAAAGCTTCTGAATTATAATTATTTTTTCTTTGTTTTATTCTAGTTTCTAAAAATATTTTTCTTTCATTTTCATTTAATGTTTTTACTTCTATATGATAATCAAAACGAGATTTAATTGCTTCATCTAATTGATTAAAATGATTAGTTGCTCCTATAATTAAAATAGGTTTGTTAGGATCATTTTCTGTGCTTGTTAGTTCTATTTTGAATTGATTCACTATATTAGCCAAATCTTTATTAGAGTTTTCCCCTAAATTAGATAAATTTTTAAAAATTTCTTCACATTCATCTAAAAATATAATAGAAGCTTTAATATTAGGTTTTTTGTTATTATTTCTCACATCTCGAAATAAGTTTCTTACTTTTTGTGGTGATTCTCCCAAATAAGAACAAGAAAATTCTGGAGATGCTATTTCATAAAAAGATACTTGATCTCCTGCTTTAAGTGATAAACTTCTAGCTAATAATGTTTTTCCAGTTCCAGGACAACCATATAAAATAACTCCTTTAGGATTATCTATAACACCTAATTTTTCATTAGAATAATTTTCTGTATTTTGTAAATAATCTAAAAATTCTTCTAAAGCTTCTTTTTCTTTTTGCATTCCAATAATTTCTTCATAAGGAATAAATTTTTTTTTATTTTTAGGAAAAAAAATAGTATCTGGATGAAAATCAGAATATTTTTCTGTTTCTTTTAATTTATTTGATAAATTATTATTTTTTGAATTTTGTTCGTTATTAGAGTTTAAATTATCTATTTTATTACGATATTTTTTAATACTTTCTTTATTTTGTTTTATATCTTTTTTTAAAGAATTTAGTTCATCTGAAATTTGATTTTCTATATTTTTTTTAATAATAGGGTTTACAATTCTTTTTACTTGTTCTTCTTCGATATCTCTTTCAATGCAATTAATATCATTATAATCATTATTATTATTTATAATTTCTTTTAATATTTCTTCAATTTTATTTTTGTTTAACTTTTGTTGATTATTTTTTTCTATACTATAATTTACAATATATTTTATGTAATATATATTTATTATTAAAAATAGAAGAATAATTAAAATTAAAAAGATTCTTGATTTGATCATGTTTTTTTTCATATCTTTTTTTGTTTTATTTTATTATTTTTTTTCATTTTAATTTTTAATCTTATTTTTTGATTTTCGATTTTTAATTTATTTAAATTTTTATTTTTTATAAGAAGTTCTTTTTGATTATATAAAGATATGTAATAGTCTTGATTTTTGTTAATATTTTTTTTTATTTGATTGATATATTCATTTTTTGTTATTGTGTAAATCAAATATAATAAAATTTTAAAAATTTTATTAAAAAAATTTTTGAAAAAATTATATTTTTCAATTTTTTTTTCTATTGATCCTATTTCATCAATATGAAATATATAATGGGAATCAGAGTATGTTTTATTATTATCTTCATCATAAATTGTTGAAGGCCATAAAATCAAAATTTTTTTTATATCTGGAATATTTATAAAATCTTCTATATAATTAAATGTTTTTTTTTTATTATCAATATCATTAAATTTTTTAAATTTGTTGATTTTAATTTCATTTTTCATGTTTAAGTAGCAAAAAAAAAGATCATATTTAAAATTTTGATTATAATAGACAATGTTTTTTTTGAATTCTTTATATAGATTACAATTTTGGAATTTTTCTAAATCCTTTAATAGTTGCTCTTTTTTATTAAAATTAATTAATACATGTTCTTTAATTTTTTTTTGATTTGTAATGATTTTGGGATTTATTTTTTTATTTTTTTTTTAAAAAAAGAATCATTATTTTTTTCTATATTTTTAATAATTTTATATTTTTCTATTTCTTTACATATGATAACGTTATCTTGATTTATTATATCGAATTCAATATATAATTCGATTTTTTGGTTTTTATAAAGTTGATCTTCTATATTATTTAAATTTTTATTATGATGAAAAATTTTAATTAAAATCTCTTTTTTGCCTTTAAAAATAGGTATTTTATTTTTGTTTTCTGTTTTTTGTTTCCATTCATTATTTTTTTTAAAAAAAACTTCTATATCAAATTGATTTGTAATATTGTGCTTTATTATTTTTTCATTTTCATAATAATCATTATTTTTCATATTTGTTTTTTTTAAAAAAAATCTAGTTTTTATATGAATATAAGAATTTTTATTTTTAAATAATTTATGAGAAATTTTTTCATTATCAATATATAAAACAGAATTTAAGTCATTTTTTTTATTATTTTTTTGTATTGAAAGTAATTCTGCTTCATTTTCAAAATTTTGGCAGAAAAAAAAATTAAAGTAATATTCTTGATTTATATTATTTTGAACAATATTTTGATTTTTTTCTTTTAGTTCATTTTGAACAATTAAATATTTTTTTTTTTCTAATTTTATAAATTTAACATTATTTGTTTCAAATATTTTTTTTGTATTATTAAACAATAGATTTTTTTGTGCTTGAATTAAATTAAAATTTTGTTCTAAAAGAATCATAAATATGAATAAAATTTTATTCATATTTATGACTTTATTAATTAAATTTTTTATTTTTAACATAATATTTTGTATATTTCTTTATTTTAATTTTATAGATTTATGCTGATTGTTTTTGTAATGAATTAGAAGTGTTAACTATTTTAAATTTTGTTTTATTTGTTTTTTGTTTTTGTGTATTTTTTGGTAAATTTTTAGATATTCCAGTTTTACCAAAGTTATCTTTATAGCTGTTAGTGTATGAATTTCCGTTATTATCAACTAATTCATAATCAATTAAAAACATTAGTGTAGGTGTATCATTATCGTCATTAGCAAAATCTGTATATTTTATATTTCTGTGAGTATTATTTAAGTTATATTCGTTAAAGAAAGATTCTAATGTTTCTTGATTTAAACTTTCATTAGCGTAAAAATTAATTTTAATATCATAAGAAATATACTCATCTGAACAATTTTTTTGTTTCGTTTCTAATTCTAAAATTATATTATTTGTTTCCTGTTCTTTTTGATTAATATCATTTAAATTGTTTAATCTTTGAAATTCTTCATGATTTAATTGACCTAATTTTTTATGATTTAATTGATCTATAATTTTTTTAACTTCATTTTCTTTTTTATTATTATCATTCAGATTATTTAATTGATTTGTTTCTTCGTTACTTATGTTGTTATTTATTTTTTGATTTAACTCATTTATAATTTTTTGTACTTCTTGATCTTTTTTATTAATATCTTTTAAATTATTTAATCTGTTTTCTTCATTAGTAGATAATGCGATACCTTTTTTAATATTTAATTTATCTACAATTTTTTGTATTTCTTGATCTTTTTTATTAATATCTTTTAAATTATTTAATCTGTTTTGTTCTTCTTGTGAAAAAATTTCATTAGATTTTTTAGGAATAAACATTTCAGGTCTATTTAATTGACCTGATGAATTTAAATAATCTGTATATTTTCCAGATGTATTTTCTTGTTTTTTATAGGATATTTCTATTGGTAAAATAGAAGTTTCTTTAATTTGATTAGGAGAATTGGCATCAAATATTTCTGTTACTATATCTATATTATCTTTAGAATTTATTATCAAAATATTATCTTCAGGTTTATTGTTTTTTGATACTAAATAAACTTTATAATGTATATCTAACCATCTGTTACTTTTTAAAATGTCATATGCTGTTTGACTTTTTAATTGATTTTTTAATTTATTTTGATCTAATTCTACTTCATGTATTTCTTCAATATTGTAAGTTTGTTGATCAGTATCTATAAAAGGAATGTTTAAAGCTATAAGTTGTTTTGTGTTAGAAGAAGATTCTGATTTAAAATTAGTTTTTAAAAATTTTTGATTTACAATCCCCATTTTATAATTTCTTTGAAAAAATTGTGTTTGGGAAAAATATTCTATTAATGCATAAACCAAAGAAGGTATTATAACAATACTAATAGAAATCAAAATTATTTGTGAGGTCATTTTTTTTAATTTTGTTGCTTTTTCAAATTGATTTTGTTTTTTTCTTTTTTTATTTATCATTTTTTTTAATCCTTATTAGAATATTTTTAATTTTTAAATATTTATTAAATTATTTGAAAAATTGAATCATTTTTTATAAATTTTTAGAATTTTAAAATAAAATATATTAAGAGACAAAGTAATAATCCTGTTAAGAAACGTAAACGTACTAAATTTTATCTCATAGAAATTAAATTTTAAAATTTAGTTAAAATGATATAGTAAATTTTTTTTTTGTCAATAAATTTTATTTTTTTTAAAAAAAAAAAAAATTAAATAAATTTTAATTTTTTTATAATTAATTTATACAAAAAGTATTTTTATTTAAAATAATTTTATTTTTCGCCTGCTATAGATAATTTGCCTATGTAAACACTTGAACTTCCAAATCCTGATATATCAAATAAAAAATCATTAGAAATTTCTTTCAAACGAGAAAGAATGTCAAAAAAATTACCTGAAACTACAATCATTTTTATTGGTTTTGTTATTTTACCTTTTTCTATTTTAAAACCTTCAGCTTGAATACTAAAATCACCGGTAATATTATTAATACCAGCATGCAGTCCTATTAAATTATCAATTAAAATTCCTTTTTTGATAGGAGAAATCATTTCATCAAAATTTTTAATTCCTCTTTTTAAATAACAATTACTCATTTTAATTTGATTATTAAAAGAATTTCCAGTCGGAATAGTTTTAAAAATATGAGCTGTTTTTAAATTATGAATAAATTGTTTGAATATTCCTTTTTCGACAATTATTTTTTTTTTACTTGGTATACCTTCATCATCAAAACTATATTGAAAAAAAGCAGAAGATTTTGTAGGATCATCGATGATAGTGACTTTGCTTGAAGCTATTTTTTTATTTATTTTATTTTTGAATTTAGTTAAATTACGATATGCATTTAAACCGCTAAAAACACTACTAAAACTTTTAAGAAGTTTAGCAAAAGTTTTATTAGAAAAAACTGTACAATAAGAACCTGATTGGATAGAAGTAGCGCCTATTTTTTTTTCACCTTTTTCTATTATTTGATTTGCATATTCTTCTATATTTAAATTTTCAAATTTTTTAACTATAAAATATTCTGAAATTTCTTCTATTTGATTATTTTTTTCAAAAATACATGTTATATATATTGTTACAAAATTTTCTTCTGATTCCAAATTTAAACCTTTTGAGTTGATTATTTTTTTTTTAGAATGTGTTTCGCTATAAGAAATCATTTCTATTTTTTTACATAAATGGTTTTTAGATATTTTTTTATATAATTCGAATAATATATTGTGTTTTTTTTGTGATTCTATTTTTTCAAAATTAAAATTTTGATTTTCAATAATAGGATAATCAGAAATCTTGCCTTTGAAAATATAATCTTGAGAATCAAAATGAGATACTTTGATTTGTTTTTTTAAAATTTTCAAAATTTTATCTAACATATTATCATCTATTTTTTCTAAATAAATACTTGATTTTTTATTTTTATATAATCCTTTTATAATAGTTGAAATTAATTCACTTTTAGTTTTTTCATATATTTTGTTATTTTCTAGACTTATAGTTAAATTTTTATCTTCATTTATTAAAAATTCTAAAGCTTCGAATTTTTTTTCATTAATAGCATTTTGAAACCATTTTTCATAATCTATTTTATTATTCATTTTTTTTGTTTCCTCCCACAATCATTTCTGTGACTCTAATGGTAGGTTGTCCTAAATCTACAGGAACATATCCAGATATAGAACCACAATAACCTTGGCTAAAATCTAAGTCATTTCCTACTCGATCTATTTTTAACAAAATATCTTGGCCATATCCTATCAACATCATTCCTTTAACAGGTTTTGTTAATTTTCCTTTTTCTATTAAATAACCTAGAGTTACCATAAAGTTAAATTCTCCCGTAGTAGTTAAAACAGTACCTCCTCCTAATTGTTCAGCATAAAGTCCATAATCAGTTTCTTTTATAATTGTTTCTGGTTTATCTTTTCCAGCCGCAATATAAGTTGAATTCATTCTAGATGTAGGCGAATATTTGTAAGATTCTCTTCTTGATGAACCCGTTGGTTTCATATTTATTTTAAGGCCATTGCGATAATCCACTAAATAGTTTTTTAAAATTCCTTTTTCTATTAAAAGATTATTTTGTGTTTGTATACCTTCATCATCTATATTTAATTTTCCCCAGTATTTAGGTATATTACCATTATCAAAAGCAGTTACTAATTCTGAAGCTATTTTTTTATTGAGTTTACCACAAAAAGGTGATAAATTCTTCGCAATTGCTGTAGCTTCTAAAGAATGGCCGCAGGCTTCATGAAAAATAACCCCTCCAGAACCTTTATTTAAAATAACTGTCATTTTTTGAGGTTTTAATTCTATCGCATTTAACAAAACAATGGAATTATAAGCTACTTTTTTAGCTTTTTCTTCTAAATTTACAATATCAAAAAAATCTAAACCAGTTGAAAGGCCAATGTTATCATGAAATTCTTGTAAATTTTTATCTTTTTTTGATATTGATGTTAAACTACATCTTATATATGGTCTAAAGTCTTTTTGATAAATTCCTTGAGAATTAGCTACTAAGATTTTTTGTTCTTTTTCTTCTAAATTTATAATGCTTTTTTTGATTTGTTCGTCATAATCTAAAATTATTTTAGATAAATTTATCATTTTTTTAATCTTTGTTTTTATATTTATTTTTTTAAATTTTTCATTGAATTTTAAAATTTTTTCTTTTTTAAAATTTATTTTTGAATATTTTTTATTTGATATTTTATTTTGCGTTTCTTTTAGAATCAAACTTACTATTTTTTCGTAGTTTACTTGATTAGTATAAATATAAACTTCTTCTGTTTTTTTTAATAAACGTATTCCTACTCCGAATATATATTGATTATTGTATGATATTACTTTTTTGTTTATTATTTTTAAATTACTGTTATATGTATCTTCCAAGAAAATTTCTGCAAAATCAAATCCTTGTTGAATAGATATTTCCAGAATTTTTCTTATTTCTGTTTTTTTTAGCATTAATTTTAAATTCTCTCCTTTTTATTTCATTATATTTAAATTTTTTTTTTCACAATAAAAATATATATAAATGAATATAAAATAAAAAAAAATATAAATATAAATATATTTATATTTTTTCATTTTAAATAAACAAATTATTAATAAAAAAAATATTATTATTTTGGTTGTTCTATTTTTAAAAGTTTGTTTTCAAAATAAATGTTATTTTTGGATTTAATTTTGTCTACTAAATTATCGGATACTTCGAAAATAGTTTTATCATAATAATGTTTTATGTTTCCAATATTTCTTGTGAAAATATTAAATTTTTCATCCATAATTTTTAACAATAACACAGGATTATTAATTCCATCTTGTTTTCCTAAATTAATGATTAATTCCGTCATATTTTTTCTTTTATTTTTAAAATTGATGTTTTTATTTGGAAGATTATTTTGATATTTTTTATTGAAATTATTGTAATTAAAATTTTCTCTTTTATAGATAAAATTATTTTTCATTTCATGTATTGGTTCGTATTCTTTTTGTGGAGGCCTTAAATATTTTAAAAGTCCATTAATAATTTGTCTTTCATTAAATTTTTTTAATAAAGAATCTATTAAAAAATTATTATTTTTTTTGATTTCATCTTTAGATATAGTTTCATCTTCTATTAATTTATTTATTTTTTCTTCAAAATCAATTTCTTGAACTTTTTGTATTTCTTCTATAGTTGGTATATTTAAAAAAACTATCTTTTCTTTTAAATAATTTTCTAATTTTTTTAATCTACCTATTTTTGTATTATTTATAAAACTATAAGCTAATCCTGTTTTACCTGCTCTTCCTGTTCTTCCTATTCTATGTACATAAATTTCATCTTCATGAGGTAAGTCATAATTAATAATCATTTTAATATCTGAAATATCCAAACCTCTAGCTGCTACATCTGTAGCTACTAATATTTTTATATTTTTTTTTCTGAAATTATCCATTACATATTTTCTTTGGTTTTGTTTTAAGTCTCCATGAATAGCATTGACTAGAAAATTTTCATTTTGTAAATAATTAGAAATATTGTCAACATCTTTCTTAGTATTAGCAAAAATAATGACAGAATCAGGATTTTTTTGGTCTAAAAGTCTTACTAGAAGTTTATTTTTGTTAAAATCTTTTACTATAAAATAAAATTGTTTTATAGATTGTACTGCTATATTATTTTGTTTTATTTTTAAAATTTGAGGATTTTTTTGATATTTAGAAGCTATTTTTTTAATCGTAATTGGAAGAGTAGCTGAAAATAATACAGTTTGTCTTTCTTTAGGAATGTTTTTTAATATAGTTTCTAAAGCTTCTTGAAACCCCATTTTTAACATTTCATCAGCTTCATCTATTGTAAAAATTTTAATTTCTGATAAATCAACTTTTTTTCTTTCTAATAAATCTATTATTCTGCCGGGTGTAGCTATTATAATATGTGGTTTATTTTCTAAAGCTTTAAATTGTTTTGTATAAGATTCTCCACCGCATATAACTGTTATTTCAACTTCTTTGTTAAATTTTAATAATTTTTTCATTTCATGAAATACTTGTATGGATAATTCTCTTGTAGGACACAATACTAAAGATTGAGTTTTTTTTATTTTGACATCTATTTTTTCAATTATAGGAATACTAAAAGAAAAAGTTTTACCTGTCCCTGTTTGTGATTGAGCTATTATATCGTTTCCTTTTATCATTTCTGGTATTACTAATGTTTGGATAGGAGTTGGATGTTCAAATTTTAATGCTTTTAAAGCATCTTTAGTTTGTTGTAGTAAATTCAATTCTTGAAATGGAATACTCATTTTATTTTTTTTACCTCTATTTTGTTTTAAATAATTTATTGAAAGTAAAATTTATTTTTTTTAAATTTTTTTTATTTATTTAAATAAATAAAAAAAATAAATATTAAAAAAAATTGAAAATAAAAAACAAATTTTTTATAAAAAAATATTAAAATAGTTTAATTAAAATTATTAATATATGAATTTTTATTATTTTTTAAATTTTTAACAAAAAAAACAAAAAATAATTTTCATATTATATTTGGATGTATTTCAATTATATTTATTTTTACATTACATTGATTTCGATTTATAGATCATTTTATATTTTTTTTATATTTTTATTTTTTCTCTTTTTGTTTATTGAATTTTTTTATCAAAAAAATATTATAAAAAATTAAAAAAAATGATTAGATATTCCTTTATAAATGTGAGATAAATTTGGCTATAATTATGCTTAATATTTTAATAAATAGTTTGTTTTTTAAAATAGATTCATAATATTTTTTAATTTTATGAACTATATTCTATAAAATTTCATAAATTACTTTTCAAATATAAATATAAATTATTTATCTTTCTTTTTATTTGTTTATAAAATTTATTATATAATTATATATAAATATTATACAAAATAAAGTATAAATTATAGAATTTTTCTCAAATATAATATGTATAATTATTTTAAATTAAATTATTTTAAATTAATTTTATTTAATACTTTTTCATATTTTATCATTAATTTATTAATTAATATATATCTACTTAGAGTAATTAATGCGAAAAGATTTATAATATTTTTGTTATATTGATATATTTAATTTCTAGTTTATTTATTTATTTTTTTAATTTTATTTAATTTTAAAGGGTAATGATGATTAAAAAATCTTTATTTGTTAAAAGTGTTAGTAATTATAAAAATAATTTTGATCCTAGTTTTCCAGAAATTTTATTAATTGGTCGTAGTAACGTAGGAAAAAGTACTTTTGTGAATTTATTGACAAATAGAAAAAAACTTTCTTTTGTTTCTAAAAAACCTGGAAAAACGATTTGTTTAAATTATTTTTTATTGAATGATTCTTTTTATTTAATAGATTCTCCTGGTTATGGTTTTCAAAAAAAAATTAAATTAAAGAAAAATATGATTTTTGATACTATTGATATTTTATCAAAAACAAATTTTTGTAATAAAATTATTTTTCAATTAATGGATTTTCAAATCGGGCCTACTTTATTAGATTTAGAAATATATAAAAAATTAGTTGAAAATAATCTTTATACTATTATTCTTTTTAACAAAAAAGATAAAGTTAATAAAAACCAAGTTTTAAATCAAATCAAAAAGAATGAAAAAATTTTTTTATCTTTTAATTTATCTTTTATTCCTAAGTTTTTTATAATATCTTGCAAAAAAAATGAAGGTATAAAAGAGGTTCAGGACATAATTAAATCTAGAATAAATTCATTTTAATTAATACGAATATAAAGTTTTAAATTTTATTTTTTTTTTAAAAAAATATTATTTGATTATTTAAATTATTTTTAGTATTAAAAATAATTCAACATATAAAATTAAATTTCGGGAGTTTTAGAATTTAGATAAATAGAAGTATGATAAAAGCAAAATATGATTTTCATTCGATAGAAAAAAATAGATATCAAAAATGGTTAAAACAAAAATATTTCGATACAAAAATAACTAATATAAAAAACAAAACAAAAAATTTTACAGTTCTTTTACCTCCACCTAATATTACAGGAAAATTACATTTGGGACATGCTTGGAATAATATTTTACAAGATATAATTGTTAGACGTAAGAGAATGTTAGGTTTTAGTGTTTTGTTTCTTCCTGGTATGGATCACGCAGGTATAGCGACTCAAAAAAAAATTAAGGAGAAGTTGAAAGAAAACGGTTTCAAAGATGAAGAGATTACAAAAGATATTTTTTTAGAATACGTTTTCAAATGGAAAGAAGAATATGCTAATAAAATTCGTAAACAATGGGCATATTTAGGTTTATCGTTAAATTATGAATTTGAAAGTTTTACTTTAGATAAAAAATTAAGTGATACAGTAGAAGAAGTTTTTATTAAGTTATATAAAAAAAAAATGATTTATCGTGATTATAAAATTATAAATTGGGATCCTTTATTAAAAACTACTTTATCTAATATTGAAGTTAGACATAAAACAATATTAGGGAAGTTATTTTATTTAAAGTATATTTTATTAGATGAAAAAAACAATATAACTGATAATTTTGTAGAAGTAGCAACAACAAGACCTGAAACTATATTTTCTGATCAAGTTTTAATGATAAATCCTAAAGACTTAAGATATCAATATTTAATCGGTAGAAAAGTTTTAGTTCCTATTACTAAAAAAGTAATAAAAATTATAAGTGATGATTTTGTTGATATAAATTTTGGAACTGGTATCTTAAAAGTTACACCTGCACATGACGAAAACGATTTTAAGTTAGGTAAAAAATATTCTTTAGACATTATTCCTTGTATTAAAAGAGATGGAAATATGGATGAAAAAGTAGTTTTATCACAATATCATAATTTACATTTTTTGGAATGCAGGAATCAAATAGTTGTCCATTTAAAAGAAGAAGGTTTAATATCTAAAATAGACGATTATAATCATTCTGTTGGTTTTTCAGTTCTATCTGATTCCATGATAGAACCTACTTTATCTATACAATGGTTTATGAAAACAAAAAAAATTGTCGCTTTAGTTTTAAAAAAAAATAAAATTAATTTCTTTCCTTGTAGATTTAAAAAGGTTTTTGAAAATTGGTTAATTAATTTAGAAGATTGGTGTATATCTCGTCAATTATGGTGGGGACATCCTATACCGGCTTGGTATAATGGAAATAAAATTAAAGTCCAAAAGGAACAACCAAATTTGGATTTTAAAAGAGATTCTGATGTTTTAGATACTTGGTTTTCTTCATCTTTATGGCCTTTAAGTACTTTGAATTGGTCGGAAAAGAATGTTAATAATTTTTTTAAAAATCATTTTCCTACAAATATTTTAGTTACTGGGTATGATATTCTTACATTTTGGGTTTCTAGAATGGTTTTACAAAGTGTTTTTTTAACTAAAAAAATACCTTTTTATAATGTTTTATTACATGGTTTAGTTAAAGATTCTAAAGGACAAAAAATGTCTAAATCTAAAGGTAACGGTATTGATCCTATAGATATTATTAATAAATACGGTTCAGATTCTTTAAGATGGTTTTTAGCTACTAATTCTTCTTTAGGTTCAGATTTATTTTTTAATGAAATTAAAGTTATATCAAGTTGGAATTTTATAAATAAATTATGGAATATTAGTCGTTTTATGAAAATAAGTTTTTCTAGTTTTGAAACTAATTTTTATGAAAATTATTTATTGTTAAATGAAAAAGCTTTATTATCAAAATTGTCTCAATTAATTAAAAAAATTGATTTACTTTTTGAAAAATATGAATTCAGTATTATAGGAAATCTTCTATATAATTTTATCTGGGATGATTTTTCTAATTGGTTTATAGAATTTTTTAAATTAATATCTACTAATAAAAAAAATTTTTATTTAAATTCTCAAAAATTTTTTGTTTATATTTTTAAAAATATTTTAAAATTATTACACCCTTTTATACCTTTTATTACAGATAAAATTTATGAAGACTTTTTCTATAATGAAATTTCTATTATTAATTCTGAATGGCCTAGGATTAATTTTTTTGATAAAAAGTCTTTAGATTGTTTTTCTCTTTTACAAAAAATAATTATAAAAATACGTAATTTTAAGCAATCTTATAATATTGCTAAAAATTCAATAATATTATATATAAAGACTAACAAAAGTCTATTAAAAGAGATAAGTTTATTTAAAGATATATTAGAATTATTTTTAGAAGTTTCTGAAATAAAGTTTGTGAGTAAATTAAAAAATCAAAATTACTATCTTTTATTTGCAAAAAAAAATATATTTATTTTTATAGATAAAGAATTTTTTTCTACAATAAGTATTAATAAACAAAAAAAAGATTTTGGTTTACAAAAAGATTTTCTTTTAAAAGAAATAAAAAGAAGCGAAAATATTTTAAGTAATCAACTTTTTTTGCAAAAAGCAAATACAATTAAAGTACAGGAAGAAAAGAAAAAGTATAAAGAATATTTGGAACAATATAAAGAATTAATAAAGATTAATAATCAAAATTAATATTTTTTTGGATTTAATTATTTATTAAAATTTTAATTTTTGTTTTATTAATATTTTATTAATTTTAATTAATAATTAGTATTATAATCTATATACAGTAAAAGAAAGTTTCGGTATGTTTTTTAATAAAAATATATTTTATGTTAATTTTAAAAATGCTAAAAATGCAAAAGCTAATATAATATTTACTCATGGTTTAGGAGAAAATACAAAAGATTATGATCATATTTTAGATTTTTTTCATTTTCATAACTACAATATTTTGTTATATGATGTTAGAGGTCATGGAAAGAGCGGAGGAAAAAGAGGAGATATTGAAAATTTTAATATCTTTTTAGATGATTTAAAATATCTTGTATATTTTGTTAAACAAAAAAATAATTTAAAAATTTTTTTGATGGGACATAGTATGGGCGGTATTATTGTTAATAGTTATTTAGTCAAATATGGAAATATTGACGGAGCAATAATAAGTTCAGCACCTATTTTGTTTAATAGAAATATAAGATATTTAAGATATCCTTTTTATTTTTTTAGTTTTTTTAAAAAAAAAAAACTTAATTTTTCTTCTCCCTATATTTCTCATATTCCTTTGAATCAAGGATATTATCCTTATCGTTTAGATTATGTTGCAATTCGTTTATTAAGAAATTTACTTTTGTTAAATTTAATGTATTTGAAAAAAAATATTTCTGCTTATTTTACAAATGTTTTGTTTTTATACAGTATCAAAGATAAAATAGTTCCTTATGGGAATATAGAGGATTTTTTTATTAAAATATCTTCAAAAGATAAAACACTATTTTCTTATACAGAAAGTTATCATAATTTATTTCATGATATTGAAAAAGAAAAAGCTTTAGAAGATGTTCTATTATGGTTAGAAAAAAGAATATAACATAAAATAATAATACAAAAAATTAAGATAATTAATATATTATTTTTTTTTAAGATTTATTTTATTTTTTACAAAAGAGGTTTAATTAGATAATATATGAATAAAAAAAAAGAAGTTTGGAAAATTAGTAGTTTATCAACACAAGAAACATTTACATATTTAAATTCTAATTTAATAGGTTTATCTTCTGATGAAGTTATTAAAAGACAAAAAAAATATGGTTTGAATATAATTAAAAAAAATCAAAAAGAGAATATTTTTAAAAAATTTATTAAACAATTTACATCTATTTTTGCTATTTTATTGTTATTATCTGGTTTTTTGGCTATTTTGATCAAAGAATATCCTATAGGAATATCAATAATTTTAGTTGTTATTGTGAATGGTATTTTTGCTTTTTTTCAAGAAAGAAAAGCAGATAAAATTTTGTCTTCTTTAACTGATATGATTCCTAAAAAAATTCAGGTTTATAGAGATGGTAAAACAGAAATTATTAATACTAAAGAATTAACTATTGGTGATGTTATTTTTTTAGAAATAGGAACAACTATTCCGGCAGATGCTAGACTTATTGAGTCTAATAATTTTTTTGTTGATAATTCAATGTTATCTGGAGAAAGTATTCCTTTAAATAGAACTTGTGAACCTAATACGAATCAAAAAAAAGTTATTTCTGAAATACCTAATTTAGTTTTTGCTGGAACTACAGTAGCTCATGGAAGCGCAAAAGCTATTGTTTATTCTATAGGTGAAAATACTCAAATAGGTGAAGTATCTTTTTTAGCCCACAATATTCATAAAGGGGTTAATACATTAGAAAAAAAAATTAATAATTTTATTAAAAATATTAGTATTATTGCTTTGTTTTTATCTATTTTTGTTTTTTTGGTTTGTGTTTGGCGTTATTCTTTTGGTATTAATAAATTTTCTTTTTATGTTCTTTTTAAAGATGTTTTAAAACCATCTATTATAGCCGCTTTAGGTATGTTAGTAGCTAACATTCCCGAAGGTTTATTACCTACTATTAATTTAAGTTTGGCTATTGGTTCTCAAAGAATGGCTAAACAAAAAGCTTTAATAAAAAAGTTGTTTTCGGTAGAAACATTAAATTCCGTTACAGTTATATGTACTGATAAAACAGGTACTTTAACAGAAAACCAGTTAACATGTAGAAAAATATTATTTCCTTGTGGTTGTGTTGATATTACAGGTAATGGTTTTCAAAAAAAAGGTTCTTTTTTAAATTTAAACAAACAAAAACATAATAAAATTTTGAATAAATTATTTATTGCTTCAATACTTTGTTCGGAAGCTGATCTAATTAATAATAATAATAATATAAAAGATGAATATAAGATAATTGGTAATCCTACTGAAGGTTCTATACTAATTGCTGCTGCTAAATATGGTTTAAATATTCAAGAAATTAGAAATAATTTTTTTATTAAAAAAATAAACCCTTTTTCTTCAGAAATTAAAAAAATGAGTGTATATGTTAAAAATATATCTCAAAAAAAATATTATGATTTAAATTCTGATTATTTATTTGTCAAAGGAGCTCCTAATATTATTTTAAGCGAATGTAATGCTCAATATAAAGATCAAAAAGTTTGTTCTTTATCTGATAAAGAAAAAAAATTTTTTATCGAAGAAAACGAGAAATTATCACATCAAGGATATCGTATTTTAGCTATTTCTTATAGAAAAATAGATCAACAAAAAAATAATGAAGGTAATATGGTTTTTTTAGGTTTTTGTGTTCATTATGATCCTCCTAAAACGGAAGTACTTAATGCAGTTAGACTTTTGTTAAAGGCTGGTTTGAAAATTACTGTTATTACTGGAGATTATGGTCCTACTGCTGTTTCTATAGGAAAGCAAGTTGGTATTGCTGAAAATGGTTTTTTAAATATAGATGGAACCGAAATAGAAGAAATGGAACAAAAAGAATTAGAAAAAATATTGAATACTAATGTACCTATATTTTTTTCTAGAACTACTCCTAAACATAAATTAAGAATTGTAGAAGCTTATCGTTCGAATAAAGAAATAGTAGGTGTAATTGGAGATGGAGTAAATGATATTCTAGCTTTTAAGGCTGCTCATATTGGTATTGCTATGGGTAAAACAGGAAAAGATGTTGCACGAAATTATGCAGATATGATTTTGTTGGATGATAATTTTTCTACTATTCCAAAAGCTGTTTTAGAAGCAAGAGGTATTTATTCAAATATTAAAAAGTTTATGTTTTATGTTTTAAGTTCTAATGTTCCTCAATTATTTCCTATTATTGTTATGGCATTGTTTCGTATTCCTCTTTATTTAAATGTTATGCAAATTTTAGCTATAGATTTAATTACAGATTTATTACCTGCTATATCACTAGGAGCTGAAGAACCAGAATCGAATTTGTTAGAACAAAAACCTATTAAAGAAACTGATAGTTTATTAGATATTAAATTACTGAAAAGAAGTTATTGTTGTTTAGGATTAGTTGAAGCAATATTAGCTTTAATATTCTTTTTGTTATATGGTGGTTTTGATTTTTTTAATAAAAATATATCTTTAAAAGAAATATCTATTAATGAAAAATTTTTGTTTGCATCAACTATGGCTTTTGGTTCTGTGATTTTTTCTCAAATAGGCAATGTTTTTGCTTGTCGTTCTGAAAAACTTTATTTTTGGCAGACTTGGAATAAAAAAAATAAATTGTTATATATTGGTGTTTTTGTTGAACTTTTTTTGTTTATTTTAATTTCTCAAAATATTAATTTTTTAAATAATTTTTTCGGTACAGTTAAAATAGATTTTTTACATTATTTGATATTATTTTCTTGTACTTTTATAATTTTATTTTTTGATACTATTTTTAAATTTTTATGTAAAATAAAATTCAAAAAATAAATTTTATTTTTATTTTGATATTAATCTTAAAAAAGGTAAAAAAATGAAACTTATTGTAGGTTTAGGTAATCCAGAAGATAAATATAAATATACTCCTCATAATATTGGATTTTTAATGATAGATTTTTTTTTAGAAAAAATAAAAGAAAAAAATATTTTATATGAAAAGAAAAAAGAATTTAATTTTTTTTATTTTATAAAATTTAATAATCAAAAAGTAATATTATTTAAACCATATAAATTTATGAATTTATCCGGTATAGAAATTAAAAAAATAGTTTCTTTTTATAAAATAAATATAGAAGATATTTTAGTTTTAAGTGATGATATTTACTTAAAAATAGGTGATTTTAAATTAAAAAGAAAAGGTGGTTATGGTGGTCATAATGGTTTAAAAAATATTATAAATAATTTAAAAACAGAATGTTTTAAAAGATTAAAAATTGGTGTTGGTTATGATGAAAAAATAAGAATCGAAGAATATGTATTAAGATCTTTATCCAATTATCAAATTCAACAAATTATGAATAATTTCGATTTTTTATCTCAAGTTTTGTTTTTGTTTATAAACGGAATGCCTTTTGATCAAATAATTAGTTTTTCTAAAAGATAAAAAAAGATTTATAATTATAGTAAGGTTTTTTAAAAACCTTTTAGATTAGGAAAATATTTTTTAAATGAAAAAAAGTTTAATTTTATTTATTATATTATTAATATTGGTACCTTTTATAATAGTTATCTTATTTAGTAATTTTTCAAATTCTATTTCTAATTCTAAAAATAAAGAAGAAAAAAAAATATTAACAACGAATTCAGAATTAATAGATATAGATCCAAATAATAAAAATTTTTTATTTAGAAATAATAATAATAATGATAATCAAATTATAATTTCTAATTCGAATCTTAAAAATAAAATTTTTGAAATTTTATTTCAAACAAATAATTTAGAACAAAAAATAAAAGATATGATTCAAAGTAAAGATGTTGTAGTTTCTAACAAAATAATAGCTACTAATTATATTAATAGTGATTTTTTTCAAAAATTTAAAAGAGATATAAATATTCTAAATGATGAAATTAATAATAATAAAATTATTGATGAAAACAAATTGTTACATTTTTCCATAAGAATAGAAAATTTAGAAAATTTATTTAATAAATATATTAAAATTAAGATTTTAAATTTGATAGATAATTTATATAAAAAAGAAATTACTAAAAAAGATTTTCAAGAAATAATTGATTCTATTTTAAATGAAAAAGATAGCGAAAATTTTGAATTGTCAAAACATAAAACTTTTCAAGAATATGAATTATATCAACAATATAAAAAAGATAATAAAATAGCTGATTTTTTAGAAAAAGATTTAGAAGAATATTTCACAAAAATTAATAATTTGAAAAAACAAAAAGATTTTTGTTTTAATAAAATTCAAAAATTAATTTCTATCTTTGAAACTTTAAATAAAGAAGATATAGATTCTCAAAAAAAATTAGATAAAACAGAAGAAGAAAGAATGATTTGGCAGAAAAAAGATCGTTTTTGGAAAAATTCGGAACATATTGAATTTCAAAAAGAATTAGACAAAATGTATGTCGAAAGACAAGAAAAAATTCAATCTTTGAGTAATATTAAAAACGAAATAGAAAAAGCTAAAAGTGATTACGATTATTTTAATAAAGAAATAATTTATTTAGAAAATATTTATCAAAACCTTGGTAAAGAATTCGTTTCAAAATTAGGTAAATTAAAAAGTATTTATCGAAATTTAAATTCTTTTAAAAATGATAAAAATAATATAGAAGATATTAAGAAAGCAGAAACAAAACTTAAAGAGATTTATACAGTAGTTAACTAATTTTTGTTTTGCTATACAATTTATTTTATAAGATAATCTTTTATATAAATTTTTTTATATGAATTATTATTATTAGAAAAAATAAAAAAGATATTATAAATTCTTTTTTATTTTTTTATTTATTAATGATTTTTTTTATGTATAAAAATAAGCCATTTATTTTTTAAAATATTAAATATTATATAAAAGAGCATCAACATCAAAATGAATCATTAATATACATTTTACTAATATTTATATTTATAATTTTTTAATTTTGTATATATACATTTGATATAATTCATTTTATTAAAAAAATTAATATAAATAATATTGAAATTATTTTTTTTGTATGTTATAATTAATTGTCTTTTAATTTTACATTATTTGAATTATTTCTTTGAAAACTGAAGATGATTTTATAAAATAATTTTTTATTATATATAAAATTCA
>NZ_VWOH01000005.1 GCF_009268075.1 'Cynodon dactylon' phytoplasma
CGAAATATTTTATATTTTATATAATAATTTTTATTCTATTGAAATAGAAAAGAAATTATGTACATTTAAAATAGATCCTTTTATTCTTAAATATTTGAAAGAACCTAAAATTTTAGAAAAAATGAAGTTTTTATTATTAAAAAATTATAATTTAGATTTAGATTTTGTTTTAAAAACAGAAAATGAAGAAAAAAATGAAAAAGAAGATAAAAAATCAAATGAAAAAAATATTGACAAAATTATTCAATCTAACAGAAATGATTCGAAATATTTTATGAAAAAACAAATCCAAAAAGATAAAATTGTTGAAATAAGTTTTAAAGAAATACCTTATCATAAAGAAATAGCAAAAGAATTTTTTAATAAGTATTCTCATTTTAAAATCGAAGGTTATATACAAAAACCAGAATTTATTTTAGTTAGAAATAAAAGTATTTTATTTTCTTTTTATTTATTAGATAAAATAACAAAGCAGGATTCTATAATATATAGAAAATTTTTTTTACCTAATGATCCAAATTTAAAAAAAATTAAAAAAGATTTTAAAGATGGTGTTAATATTCAAATAATTTCTTTTATGGATAAATATGAAAAAAATCAGGAATTTTTTTTCAGTTTTGACTTTGATAAAAAAAATATCCATTATCAACCTTATAAAATTTTAAGCGAAATTCCTTTGCATTTAGAAAGAATGGATAATTATAAAGGAAAAAAAAGGATTGAATTTCATTTACATACAAAAATGTCTAATTTAGACGCAATTGCAAATGTAGAAGATTATTTAGATATAGCTGAAAAATGGAAACATGAAGCTATAGCTTTTACTGATCATAACGGAATTTATGCTTTTCCAGAAATAGACAAATTTTCAAAAAAAAAAAAAATTAAACCTATCTTAGGAATAGAAATAGATTTTATAGAAGAAAAAGATATTTTTATTACTAATCAAAAAGATTATCCTTTTTTTCAAGATTTTAATTTAAAACAACAGAAATATGTAGTTTTCGACTTTGAAACTACAGGACTATCTAAAGTAAGAGATAAAATTATTGAAATATCAGCTGTTAAAATAGAAAATGGTATCATTATTGATCAATTTTTTGATGAATTAATCAATCCTGAAATTCCTTTAAATAATATAATAAAAGAATTAACTGGTATTTCGAATAATGAATTACATAATAAACCTATTATTAAAGAAGTTTTACCACGTTTTTTAGATTTTATTAAAGGTTATGTTTTAGTAGCTCATAATTCTAATTTTGATATAGGTTTTTTAAAAGAAAAAATTAAACAATTAAATATAGATTTTCAAATGCAACCTGTTATTGATACTTTATCTTTAACACAAAAATATTTCGGAGATAGTATAAAATTTTTTAGTTTAAAAAAAATAGCTATTTTTTTTAAGATTAAACAAAATATGGAAGGTAATCATCATAGAGCTTTATTTGATGCTAACACCACAGCTTTAGTTTTTATTGAAATTTTAAAAAAATTAGAAGAAAAAAATATTGTTAATTTTTATGATTTAAAAGATCCTTTAAAAAATATTTTTGAAAGATCTTATCATGTTAATATTTTAGTAAAAAACCAAAAAGGATATAAAAATTTATTTCATTTAGTTAGTGATGCTTTAACAACAGATTTTTATAATAAACCAAGAGTTTTGAAAAGTAAATTCAAACAAAGAAAAGAAGGTTTATTAATAGGTAGTGGTTGTTCAGAAGGTAATGTTTTTGAAATTGCATTAAATAATAATGATGAAGAATTAGCAAAAGCTATTTCTTTTTATGATTATATCGAGGTTCAACCTATTAATGCTTATAAAAATATAATTTATGATTTAGGTGGCGGAGAGAATGCTATACAAATTATTCAAAACACTATTTTAAAAATTATTAAAGAATCCCAAAAACAGAACAAAATTATTATTGCTACTGGAGATGTTCATTATATACAACCTTATGATAAAATATACAGAGAAATTTATATTAATGCTAAATTAATCGGCGGTGGTATTCATAAATTATATAAATATTCTTCAGAAAACTTACCAGATAATTATTTATTAACTACACAAGAGATGTTAGATAATTTTTATTTTATTAAAGATGATAAAATGAAAGAAGATATAGTTATAAATAATACACATTTGTTAAATCAACAAATCGATAATATTAAAATTTTTCCTGATAAACTTTTTTTTCTTTCAGATAATTCTTTTCAAGATAAACTAAAAATATTCAGTATTAAAGAAGAAATAAATAAATTAATTAAAAATAAAATAGAAAATAATTATGGAAAAATATTACATCCTTTTGTAAAGAATAGACTTAAAAAAGAGTTAAAAAGTATTTTAGGAAATAATAATGATCAAAATAAAACTAATCCGAGTATTGCTCCTATTTATTATTTATCTTATCTTTTATCTAAAAAATCAATAGAAAATAATTATCCTGTAGGATCTAGAGGTTCTATCGGTTCTTCTTTAGTAGCTAATCTTTTAGAAATAACAGAAGTGAACCCTTTAAAACCTCATTATATTTGTCCTAAATGTAAATATACTGTTTTTCAAATAAGTTCAGAAGAAAAAGAACAAAATAAAGATTATCAAAAATATATAAATCTAATGGGAAAAGATTCTAATAATTATGATTTTTTTGATTCTATTTTTTCAGGTTATGATTTACCAAATATTAATTGTCCTTTTTGTGATGTTCAGTTTTTGAAAGATGGGCAAGATATACCATTTGAAACTTTTTTAGGTTTTGAAGGTAATAAAACTCCAGATATTGATTTAAATTTTGCAGGAGATTATCAAAGTCAAGCTCATAATTATATAAAAGAACTTATGGGAGAAGAAAATGTTTTTAGAGCTGGTACTATTCAAACTGTTGCTAAAAGATATGCTTTTGGATATATTAAAGGATTTATCAAAGAAAAAAAATTAGAAGATAAAATACGTTTTTGTGAAATTTATAGAAGAGCTAATATTATAGAAGGCGTTAAAAGATCGACTGGTCAACATCCTGGAGGTATTGTAGTTGTTCCGAAAGACAATTCTATCTTAGAAATAACTCCTATTCAATATCCTGCTAATGATATAAAATCTAATTGGAAAACTACTCATTTTGATTATCATTCTTTTGAAAAAAATTTGTTTAAAATAGATATTTTAGGTCATGATGATCCTACAATGATTAAGTTTTTTATGGATTATGTTCATCAAAATCCTGATAAATTTTCTTTTAATAAGTATAAAGATATTCCTATAGACGATCCTAAAGTTTATGAAATTTTTAAAAATCAAAATTTAGATAATTATGAAAATTCTATTTCGTCTTTAGCTATACCAGAATTTGGAACTAATTTTGTTATAGAAATGCTCAGAACAATTTACCAAAAAGAGAAAAAAAGTTTTAATTTTGCTAGTTTGGTTAAAGTATCTGGTTTATCTCATGGTACTGATGTTTGGTTAAAAAATGCTCAAGATATTTTGAATAAAAAAGGTGATTTTAGTAAATTTGAAGAAAAAATTTGTTTTGATGATATTATTTGTTGTCGTGATGAAATTCTAAATACTTTAATAAAAAAAGGAATAGAACCATTAAAAGCTTTTGAGATTATGGAATTTGTACGTAAAGGACAACAACATTCTGATTTGGAAAAGTGGGAAAATTTAATTTTACCTTTAAAAGATAAAATTGAAAAATGGTATTTAAAATCATTGAGTAAAATCAGATATTTATTTCCTAAAGCTCATGCTACAGCTTATGTTTTAATGGCTATAAGAATAGCATGGTTTAAAGTTTATCATCCTCTTTTATTTTATAGTGGTTTTTTTTCTAAAAGGACAGATCAATTTGATTACGATTTAATGCTTCAAGATAGTCATAATATACAAAAAAAAATATCTAAATTGGAACACGATTTGATAAGAAAAAAAATAACAGCAAAAGAACAAAGTATGATAAATACTTTAAAAAATACTTTAGAAATGATTAAAAGAGGATATAAATTTTTACCTATTGATTTAAATAAATCAGAATCTTTTTTATTTGTTATTGAAGATAATAAAGCTCTTAGAATGCCTTTTATTACTATAGATGGTCTAGGAGATGTAGCTGCAGAAAATATTGTAGAAAATAGAAAAAATAAGTTATTTAGTAAAATTGATATTAAATCAAGAATTAAGATTAATAAAACTCTTTGGAAGAAATTTGAAGAATTAAAAATTATAGAACAACTTCCAGATTCATAATATTTTTAAAATAGTAATATTTGAGCTTATATTTATATTTAAAATATTTTATATTTTTTAATTTATCTCTATCTTAAAAACAAAGTCTGTATTATAATGTATTTAGAGTTAGTTACTAAAAAAAGAAATAATTCAAATAATTTAATTTAAAAAAATATTTAAAAACGAATTAATTAATTCTGTTTGAATCACAAAATAAATTATCTCATAATGAGATCAAATTAGAATTAAATTAAGAAATTTTAGAATTAAGGATGTTGATGTTATGAAAGTTATTATAATAGGTTGTACTCATGCTGGTACTACTGCTGCCAAAACAATACTAAAAAGAAACGAAGATGTTCAAATTTCTATTTATGAAAAAAATGATAATGTTTCTTTTCTTTCTTGTGGAATAGCTTTGTATATCGGTGGAGTTGTAAAGGATAAAAAAGGATTATTTTATTCAAACTCTGAAGAACTTAAACAAATGGGTGCTAATATTAAATTGAAACATGAAGTATTAAATATTGATTTTGTGAAAAAAGAAATTTTGGTTAAAGATTTGGAAAAAAATAAAGAATTTATAGATAATTTTGATAAGTTAGTTATTTCTATGGGATCTTGGCCTATTATTCCTCAAATTGAAGGTGTGAATTGTAATAATGTTCTTTTATCTAAAAATTTTGAACATGCTAATAAAATTATAGAATATGCTAAAAATATTAAAAAAATAGTAGTAATAGGTGCTGGTTATATTGGAGTCGAATTAGCAGAATCTTTTGCTAAACAAAATAAAGATGTTGTATTAATAGATACTCAAGATAGAATAATGTCTAAATATTTAGATAAAGAATTTACTGACATAGCTGAAAAAACACTTTTAGAAAATAATGTCAAGTTAATGTTAGGTCAAAAAGTATCGGATTTTAAAATAAAAAATGGATTAGTAACTCATGTAAAAACTGATAAAGGTTGTTATGAAACAGAATTAGTTATTATGTGTATTAGTTTTAAGCCAAACACAGAATTAGTTCAACCTTACTTAAAAACATCTTCAAATGGAGCTTTAATAGTTAACAGTTTTTTACAAACTTCTAATCCAGATGTTTATGCTTGTGGTGATTGTACTAATATTTTTTATAATCCTACCCAAGAATATAATTACATTCCTTTAGCTACAAATGCTGTCAGAATGGGAACTATTATAGGTCTTAATATTAAGGAAAATAATCAAAAATATTTAGGTACTCAAGGTACAAGTGGTATTAAAATTTTTGATTTAAGTATTTCTTCTACTGGTTTGACAGAATATGTTGCTAAATCTTTAAATATTAATTATGGAGTTATTAAAATTAAAGATGCTAACAGACCAGAATTTATGCCTGATTATGATTCTGTTTTTTTAAAAGTAATTTTTAATAAAAACACAAAACAAATTTTAGGAGGACAAATTTTATCTACTATAGATATGACAGAAAAAATTAATACTCTAAGTGTTTGTATTCAAAAAAAAATGACTATTGATGAATTAGCTTTTGTAGATTTCTTTTTTCATCCTTATTTTAACAAACCTTTTAGCTTATTAAATTTAGCTGGTTTGAAATATTTAGAAACATTTTCAGAAAAGAAATAATTATAATAATTAAATTAGAATTTTATATAAATAAAAAAAATATAAACATTATGTTTATATTTTTTTTATTTATATATTAATTTCTTTTATTAATTAGAATAAAATTTAATAAATTAAAATAAAAATTTTATATTAATAAAAGTTAAATTCATTAAAATCAACGTATACATAATCATATACATCAACATAGTTTAATGAAAATGATTCATCTTCATTTGGAAATTGATCGAGAAATATCTTTTTTTTCTTTAATTTTTGAATTTTATTATTAGAATCATTATATTTATATTCACATATTATTTTATCTATTTTTTTATTTTTAAATTTAAATAGATTAATTTTAAAATTAAAAATAGAAAATTGAATTCCATTTTTGTTTTGGGTCATTTTAGAATATAATTTTTTGTTTATTATTTGATTTTTATCGTTGTATTCATAGATATATTTTTCTATATAAAAAGATGTTTTATCATGTAAATAAAATTTTTTTTGACTTTTTAATTTTCCTTGTTGGTCATATTTATATTTGATTTTAAATTGGTCTTTTGAGTTTTTAATACTCACAAGTTGATTTTTTTCATTATATTGAAAAGTTTCTATGTTAGAAGAATTTTTTTTTATTTCTTTTTTTTTTACAATTCTGTTATTTTCATCATATATATATTCGAAAGTTTTTTCAATTTCATTATTTGAGTTTAAAATTTTTTTTTTATATAATTTTATTTCATTATTAAAATTTGAATACTCATATATTTTATCTTTTTGTTTGTTTATATTGTTGGCATTGTTCTTATATCTAGCTATTTTTTTTATATTTTCTCCTTCTTTTAATGAATAAGGTTGATAATTCGGATAACAGTGTATTAAAGAAGTAAAAAAGATATTTTTAATTAAAAAAAAACTCAATAAAATTATTAAAAATATTTTGATATTTATGTTTTTTATATTTTTTTGTTTTTTTGTTTTATTCATATTTCAAATATTTTGTCTTTCTAATTTATTTATTATGAATTTATTTAATTTATTTTTAAAATAAAAAAATATTATGTGATTTAATTTTAACTTATATTTTTTTTCAAATCACAATACGTAGTATAATTAATTTTTTTGAAAATATATCGATAAAATTAACTATTTCTATTTTTATTAATATTTTATTATTTTAATATATTTAATATAGTTTAATGATATTTGACATTTTTTTTTTTTTAGTTAGTATGTTAGCAGTTATTTATTTTTTTATCTTTTTGAATATTTTAGAAAATAAGAGGTTTTAGTTTAATATTTATTAAATAAATTATTTAATAAATATTAAATAAATTATGATAGATAACATATTATCAAAAAAAAATGATTTTTTATTTATTATTTTTAACTTTTTCGTTTTAATTATTATTAATGCATTTATTTTAAATGCATTTAATACAATTCAAAATAAATATTTTTATTTAATAGAAAAAGTAAAACAAAATTTAGAAGAAATTAATTTACAGAATTTAGAAATATCAAAAGAAAATCAAATATTTAAAAATAATCCTAAGGAAATAATAAAGGATGATGGTACTATTGAATATTATAGTTTGTCTAATAACGGTAATATAATAAAAAGAAAAAAAAACGATGGAACTATAGAAGAATTCGATCTTAATGGTATTAAATTTAAAGAAATAGATATTCATGGTAATGTTATTTTATTTAAAAATTCATCTTATGATGTAAAAGATTTTAAAGAAATGGGATTTTCTATTGAACAACTAAAAAAAAGTGGTTTTAATGCTAGCGAAATAAAATCTTTTTATAATTTAGATAAATTGAAAGATGCTGGTTACAATATCAGAGAATTAAGAGATGCTGGTTTTACTTTAAAAGAATTAGAAAGTGTTGGTTTTGACTTTGATGAAACATATATTGCTTTTGTTTTTCCTCAATTATATGATGAAGAACCTTCTAGATATCAAAATAAATCTTATAATAAATCTTGTAATTGTCAATTGAATTCTATTAGTTAAATTCTATAAAATAATTTTTACTTTTTTGATATAAAAATAAGAAAAAGAAAAAAAGTAAAAACGAAATTTAAAAAAAATAACTAATTTTATTAAATATTTTATTTTTATTTAATTAATTATTTATTTTTTTTTAAAATTTGATGTATTTCAGATTGTTTACTCATACAAATAATTAAAATAGATATTTCGTATTTATTTAATTTTTTTAAATTATTTTCACTAAAATCAAAATAAAATGTATTTTTATTTATTTTTTTTAATAATTTATATACTGTTTTTCTTTGGATTAATGATGAAGATTCTTCTAACCAACGATTATTTTTATAATAGATATTTTTTGATTTTTTTTTTAATAATTCTTTTTTATTTAACCAATCATTGGCATAATGAAAACATTTGTTTTTAGTATCTTTGATTAATATTTTAGTCGAATTATAAATTTTTTTTAATCCTCCTATAACATAACAGATATCTTTTTTTTGAATAATAAGAACAAAATAATTAAAACCATGAGCTAAAAAAGAACTAAATCCTTTATATACAAAATTTTTATTAAAATTAATTTTGATCCATTTAAAATTAGAAAATTTATTATTAATTTTAGAGTCATATAGAAAAGGTAGTTTTATCTCTTTAAGTGAAAAATTTTTTATTTTAATATTTTGTTTCTTTTTTATTATTTGTGATTTAGATTTAAAATAATGAGTATTTTTTCTTTTTGTTAAATTTAATCTTTTTATTGTATCAAAAAGATTTAAAGCATATTTATTAATAGATTGACCAAAATCAATTATAATACAATCTTTTTTTATAATATCAGGATATTTAATATGATCAACAACGCGTAATCCTCTTCCAATCATTTGTTCTAAAGTAGTTTTACATGAACTAGGTCTTAAAATAATTATAGAGGATACAATTTGACAATCCCATCCTTCTATTAAAACAGAAACATTAACTAATACTTTTATTTTTCTTTTGTCAAAATCATTTAAAATTTGATTTCTAATTTTTTTATTGATTTTACTAGAAATCATTTCAGCATTAATTTTTTTTTTTTGAAAAAAAACAGTTACACTTTTAGCATGTTTTAAATTAGAACAAAAAATGATTGTTTGGCGATTATCAGATTTTTTTTTCCAATGATTAAAAACTTCTTCATTAGTTGTTTCTGTATTTAATATTTCTTCAACTTTATTCACATTATATTCAAAACCTTTTAAAGGTATTTTTATCAATTTTTCTTTAATACCTTTAATGTCAGGAGTATACAAAATAGGACGTACTAAATGTTTAGATTTAATTAATTCTTCTATTGTTATTTGATCATCAATTTGACTAAAAATATTATTTAAGTTTTTCTTATCACCTCTTCTAGCAGTAGCTGTCATTCCTAAAAATTTGCATTTAGGATTTATTTTAATAAAATAGTCGATAATATTTTGATAGGTATTATTTTGTGTAGTATGATGAGCTTCATCAATCACTAACATATCAATAGAATTTATATTTTTAAGATTGTTTTGTTTGTTTAAAGTTTGAACCATAGCAAAAATAACTTGTGCATCCCACTTTTTTATTTTTGCATTGAAAAAACATGTAGTAATTTTAGGATTAATTAATTCAAATTTATTTTTATTTTGTTCATTAATTATATTTTTGTCAACTAGAACACAAGCCTTTTTAATTAAACCTTTATTTAAAAAAAAACTTATTATATAAGAAAACATAATTGTTTTGCCTGAACCAGTAGGAGCAATAGCAAAAGCATTATTTCTTTTTTCTAGAGCTTTTATAATTTTATCAACCATTTCTTTTTGTCTTGGATAAAGCAACATTATTAATATATTCTTCTCTTTTTTATTTTTATTCTATACTTTATTTAAATAAATATTTTCAAAATTTTCTTTATTTTTATTTTATCAAAATAAAAAATTATTGAAAAATATTAATGTTATAATTTTAAATTTAATAATTTAATTTATATTAATTTTATAAATAAATAAAATATTTTATTATATTATTTATATATATGTGTTGGATTATTAAAATTAGTTTATAATATCTTATAATAATATTAAAAATATTAAATTTTTAAATTAATTTTAATATTTTTATAAGAAAATATTTATACAATTCTTTTTTCGATTAAAAGTTTAGATTAAAATAAACAATGTTAAAAATAGTATTTTTTTTTTTTTCAGATAAAAAAAAGGAATTTATTAAAAATGAAAAAATTTTATTCAATAAAAAATATTAATGATAACTATAATGATTTGATAGAAAATAGCAAGAAAATTTGTGTTAATGGTTGGATAAAAAATTGCCGTTTTCAAAAAAAAATATTTTTTATTAATATAAATGATGGTAGTTTTATAGATGATTTACAAGTTGTTTTAAAAGAAAGAGAAAATATAAAATTAAATAGTATTAAAGAATATTTACAAATTGGTGCTGCTATAAGTATTAAAGGTTTTTTAGTTCGAACAAAAAAAAAAAAACAACCTTTTGAATTATTATTTTCTGAAATAAATTTTTTTAACAAAAATTTAGATTCTTATCCTATACAACCTAAAAAACACTCTAATATTTTTTTACGTCAACTACCACATTTAAGAATGAGAACTAAATTATTTGGTGCTATTTTTAGAATTAGAAATATAGCTACTTGCGCTATAAATAATTTTTTTCAAAAAGAAGGTTTTATACAAGTTCATACACCAATAATAACTACAAGTGATGGTGAAGGAGCTGGTGAATTATTTAAAGTTACAACTTTTGATTTTGAAAAAATCCCTATTAATACTAATAAAAAAATAGATTTTAAAAAAGACTTTTTTGAAAAACCTACTTTTTTAACTGTAACAGGTCAACTAGAAGCCGAAGCTTTTGCTATGGCTTTTAGTAAAGTATATACTTTTGGCCCTACTTTTAGAGCTGAAAATTCAAATACTGTAAAACATATATCTGAGTTTTGGATGATTGAACCTGAAATGGCTTTTTTTGATTTACAAGATAATATTTTAATAGCTCAAAATATGATAAAATACGTAATTCAATTTTGTTTAAACAAAAATAGATTAGATTTTGAGTTTCTAGAAAAAACATTAGGAAATGATTTAATTAATAGACTTGAATATATATCTAGTTTAAAAGAATTTCCTCAAATTAAATATATTGATGCGATTAATATTTTAAAAAATAGCCAGGTTAAATTCGAAATAGATCCTTGCTACGGTAAAGATTTATCTTCAGAACATGAAAAATTTTTAACAGATGTTTTTTTCAAAAAACCTATTTTTGTAATTGATTGGCCTAAAGAAATTAAAGCTTTTTATATGAAGAATAATGATGATAATAAAACTGTTGCTGCTATGGATTTACTAGTTCCTAAAATTGGCGAATTAATTGGCGGTTCTCAGAGAGAAGAAAAATTAGAAATTTTAGAAGAAAAAATAAAAATATTCAACATTGACAAAGAAGAGTTGGAATGGTATTTAGATTTAAGACGTTTTGGTAGTTGTATTCATTCTGGTTTTGGTTTAGGTTTTGAAAGATTTTTACTTTTTTTAACAGGTTTAGAGAATATAAGAGATGTGATTGCTTTTCCTAGATCCTCCAAAAACATCTCTTCTCATTACAAAAAAAAATATAAAATTATGAAATAAGGAAATTTTAATTTTTATGGGAATTATATTAAAAAATGTTTCAAAAATTTTTTTAAATACAAAAAATAAACAAAAAAATTATGCAGTCAAAAATATAAATTTAAATGTTAAAAAAGGAGAAATGGTAAGTCTTTTAGGACCTTCAGGTTGTGGAAAATCTACTATTCTTTATATGATAGCAGGACTTACTAAGGTTAGTGAAGGAGAGATTTTTTTTGAAAATAAAAATGTAACTAATCTTCCTCCTGAAAAAAGAGGAATTGGTTTAGTTTTTCAAAATTATTCTTTATATCCACACATGACAGTTAGACAAAATGTTATTTTCCCATTACAAAATTTAAAAATGCCTAAAGATCAAATAGAAAAAGAATTAAAAAGAATTTCTATTTTAGCTTCTATTGAAGAATATTTAGATAAAAAACCCAGCGAACTTTCTGGGGGTCAACAACAAAGAGTAGCTATTGCTAGAGCTTTAATTAAAAACCCTAAAGTTTTGTTATTAGATGAACCTTTATCTAACTTAGATACAAGATTACGTTTAAAAATGAGGGAAGAAATTAGGAGAATTCAAAAAAAAATTAGAATAACTGCTGTTTTTGTTACTCACGATCAAGAAGAGGCAATGTCCATAAGTGATCAAATTTATGTAATGAATAAAGGAATTATTCAACAAAAAAATGTTCCTAGAGAAATTTATAATAATCCTTCTAATTTATTTGTTGCATCTTTTTTAGGAATTCCACATATTTCTGTTTTTGATGGTGTTTTAGATAAAAATAATGTTAAAATAGGTGAAAAAATTATTTTTAAAAAAAATAATATATCAAAAAATATAAAACAAAAAGTATATGTTGCTATTAGACCAGAAGGTTATATTTTAGATGAAAAAGGTATTTTAGAAGTTGAAGGAGTAGCTCTAGAAAATATCGGAAGAGAATTAATTTTAATTGCTAAAAATTCTAATTCTATTTATAAAAATTTTCAAATTATTATTCCTACTTATAAACAAAAAAATTTAGATTTCAATAATGTTAACAAAAAAAAATTTTTTTTTAATATTATGAAAGAAAGATGTTTTATTTTTGATAAAAATAATGGTAATAGGATTTATTAAATGTTTGATATAGCAGGTAAAAAAAACCATACACATTGGTTATATTTATTTTTAACTTTAATAAGTTTAATAATTTTTACTTTTTTTCCTCTTTTAAAAAGTTTAATTATTTCTTTTAATCCTAATTATGATAAATTTAGTGATACTTTGGGTAATATAATAAATTTAGATAACTATAAAAGTGTTTTTAGAGATTTTGATTTTCGTATTGCTTTTAAAAATACTATAATATTAGTTTTTTTTGCAGTACCTATATCTTTAATAATATCTTTAATTATTGCTTTAATTTTACAAAGTATTAAAAATATTTTTTTTCAAAATTTTTTCAAAACTTGTTTTTTTTTACCTTTATTATCTAATACAATAGTTATGGGAATGGTCTTTGGTATGCTTTTTTATCATAATTTTAGTTTTGCAGCACAAAAGCCAGAGGGTCTTTTTAATATTTTTATAGGTTTTTTCGGTATTAAACCTCAAAATTGGATTAGTTTATCTGCTCCTTATAGCCACAAAATGTTTGTTTTAATTTTTTATAATGTTTGGACAAGATTATCTTTTAAAATATTTGTTTTTGTTTTAGCTTTACAAGATATTAATAAGTCCTATTATGATGCTGCTAGAATCGATGGAGCTACTAAATTTCGTATTTTTACTAAAATAACATTGCCTTTATTAACTCCTATAATATTTTATCAATTTATTATAGAAATGTTAGCTGTATTTAAAGAATATGAGTCTGTTATAGGTTTATTTGGAAAAAATTCTAATTTCAGAATTAGAACTATAGTTGGATATATTTATGAACAATTATCCAGTTCTTCTTATAATTCATATTCTAAAGGTTCTGCAGCAGCAATGATTTTATTTTTTATTTCTATTTTTTTTACAGTTATAAGTTTTTATATTTCAAAAAAAGTTAATTTTTTAGGTTTAAAATAATATGAATATTTCGATAAATATTAAAAATAAATATAAAAAATATAAAATTTATTTTTTTCAAAAAATTATTTTGTTAAAAAAAATAAATTTTTTAAATTTAATAAAGTTTACTTTTTTATCTTTTATTGCTGTTTTTTTCGCTATACCTTTTTATTTAATGATTATCTTATCTATTAAGTCAATGAAAGATATTATTAATAATAATCCTTTATCTTTACCTAAATATGGTTATTATTTTAGTAATTATAAAAAAGTTTTTTTTGAAGAATTTGCTTTTTTTAAGTTTTTTTGTAATACATTTAGAATGGTTTTTTTCTCTACTTTGATAGGCACTTTTGCTTGTATTTTGACTGCTTTTGTTTTAAGTCATTTAAATTTTGCGATGAAAAATGTTATATTAATATTATTAATTTTAAGTTTAATGATAGCAAGCGAAACTTTAGTATTATCCAATTTTAGAACAGTAGCAAAGTTGGGTTTAGTAAATACTGGTAGTAATTCTCCAATTCCTTTTGGAGTTGATTTATCAATGATTTTACCTTATTTAAATAATACAGTACATACTTTATTATTGATAAAAACTTTTGAGAGAGTTCCTAAAGAATTATATTATACATCTAAGGTAGATGGAGCAAACAATTGGTATTATTTATGGAAAATATTAGTTCCTATTACTAAATCAACTATTATTATTACTATAATTTTTAGGATAGTAGCAGCTTGGAATGCTTATGCTTGGCCAGAATTAGTAGGTGCTGAATTATTGACAAATATGTTAAGAAAAAGATTTGATGTTGAAACAGAAATTGATTCAGTTAATATTCAAATGGCAGCTTCTGTATTAATTAATTTACCTTTATTTTTCATTTTTATTTTTTTTAAAAAATATATTATTTCTGGAGATAGTAGTAGTGGTATTAAAGGTTAGTTTAAAAGATTTTTTAATAGTTACTGTTTTTTTTCTTACTATTGTGTTCTTTATTATAATAGATAATTATTTAAGACCAAAATTGAATGTTAAAAAAATACAAAAAGATTATTTAGATTTAGAAAAAATAATTAAATCAGAATTCAAAAATGAACAGTTACAAAAAAATTATTTTAAAAATAAAAAAGTTAAAATAATTTTTTGGCATAATTTATATCCTAGAGAACAAATATTTATGAATAAAGCAATAAAAGAATTTCAAGTTAAATTTCCTAATATTGAAGTTGTAAACTTGTCTAAAGGAAATTGGTCACAAATTTCTAAAAGTATTTCAAATTCTTTACCTATTAATAAACAACCTCATTTAAGTTTTTCTTATCCAGATCATGTTCAATTTTATTCTAAATCAAATAAAATTATTCCTTTAAATATTTTTATGGAAAATGATGAAGATTTTTTTAATAATGAAAAAGATCAATTTTTTTCTAGCTTTTTACCAGAAATTTCTTTAAACGAAAATAAAGATAATAAAAATTTTTTCTTTTTTCCTTTTGCGAAAACTACCGAAGTAATGTTTTATAATAATAAAATAATAAAAAAAATTAAAAACAATGAAATTCAAGATTCCGACTTAAAAAAAATATTAGATGAAAAAATAAATCCAGAAGGTATTATAATTAGCCCTTTAGAATGGGAAGATTTAAGAATAATTTGTTCTGCAATTAAAAAAGATAAGGAAAAAGAAAAAGATTTTATACCTATTATTATAGAAAGTGAATCGAATTTTTTTATTATCGACAATGAACAAAGAAATCAAATTCCTTTGCCATCTGATAAAAAAGAAGCTCAAAATTTTTTTAATAATCCACAAATCAAAGATAAAATAATTTATTTTAAAGAAAAATTTATAGATAAAGGTTTATTAACTACTACTAAATTAAGCGGCGAAGGAAATTTACAAGAATTTTTTAAAGAACAAAAAAGTTGTTTTTTTATTTCCAGTTCTAGAAGATGTTCTACTTTAATCAATAATAATTTTAATCCTGAAATAACTTCTTTTCCTGCTTATTGTTCTGATAATACTTCTTCAGAAAAATATTGTAATAATAAATTTCTTCTTCAAGGTGCTAATATTAATTTATTTTATTCTGATAATAAAGATGAAATGTTAGCTTCTTGGTTATTTTTAAAATATTTAACATCTAAAGAATTATGTATTAAAATGATTCAAGAAAAAATGGGTATAGTTTTCTCAAGAAAAGATGTTAAACAACATTTTTTAAAAGAAAAAGCACAAAATGAACAAAATATACAAAAAATAAAACAAGATTTAAAAGATAATAAATTTTCTGAAAAAGAAAAGTTAGAAAAAAATAATACTTTACTTCATTATAAATTTATGAATTTTATTTTAACTCTTAAAGAAAACTTAGAATATCAAAAAATTTTCTTTTCCACACCTTCTTATGATAAATCATCTTTTTTTAGACAAATTTTATCTGAATCATTTATAGAAATATTATCTATTAATAATAGTAAAAAAAGTTATGATTTGAAAAAAGAAATTGATATTTTATTAAAAGAAACTATACAGAGAATTTCTTCTGAGTAAATTTTAATTATTTTTTTTCTTGACCTATAAATAAAAAAAATTAAAACAAAGAAAGGTATTATAAAATGAATTTTATTAAAAAAGAAATAGAAGAAAATAATATTATTATTATTCATGGTCATAAAAATCCTGATGGTGATTGTTATGGTTCTCAAATAGGATTAAAAAACATTATAAACACTACTTTTCCGAATAAAAAGGTTTATGTAGTAGGAGAAACAAATCCAAAATTATCTTTTTTAGGAGAAATGGATATTATTCCAGATAGTTTTTACACAAATGCTTTAGTATTTATATTAGATTGTGGTCAAAGCAATGTTATTAGCGATCCAAGATATAAATTGGGTAAGAGAATTATTAGAATAGATCATCATTTACTTATAGAAAATATTGGAGATTATCAATGGATAGATAGTTCTTTTTCTTCTTGTTCTCAAATGATTTATCATCTTAAGGAAAAAAACAATTTTCAGTTAGGCTATAAAGGGGCATTGGCGATATATATTGGAATGATTTCGGATACTGGTAATTTTTGTTTTGATAGAGTAAATAGTGAAACTTTAAGAATAGCTTCTAATTTATTAAAATTTGGTTTTAATGTTTTCGAAATAGAAAAAAAAATAAATGTTCAAAGTATTAAAATTTTAAAATTTAAAAGTTATATACTAAATAATTTTATTACTGAACCAGGAATTATATATAATAAGATTACTCAAGAAGTAATGAATGATTTTGATTTGAACATTGAAGAAGCTTTTTCTATTGTGAATATTTTAGGTAATGTAGAAAATTATCCTATATGGTTTTTCGTTGGTGAAACAAAAGATCATAGATGGAAATTAAGCATTCGAACTTTAGGACCAAGAATAGATCATATTGTTAACAAATTCGGTGGAGGGGGTCATTTTAAGGCTTGTGGTGTTATTGTTAAAAATTTTGAAGAAGTAAAACAAATAATTAGTTTACTTAAAGAATCTTTTCAAGAATTTAAAAAAAGTGAAAAATATCATAATCAATTATTATAATTTACATTTTTATAATAATTAATCCTTAAAATTTAGGAAGAAAAAAAATATGTTTGAATCTGATACTATTGCAGCAATCGCTACTCCTTTAGGTACAGGTAGCATTAGTATTATAAGAGTAAGTGGTGATCAATCCATATCTAAAATTAATACCATTTTTAAACATGCTAAAAAAAATGTTAATCTTTCAAAAGTTCCTTCACATACTATTCATCATGGTTTTATTTTGGACCAAGATAAAAAAGTTTTAGATGAAGTTTTAATTTCTGTTTTTAAAAAACCCAATTCTTTTACTGGAGAAAATGTTGTTGAAATTAATTGTCATGGTGGAATTTTATTAACACAAATATTATTAGAAAGAGTTTTAAGTTTAAATATTAGATTAGCTCAACCAGGAGAATTTAGTAAAAGATCTTTTTTAAATGGTAAAATAGATTTAATTCAAGCTGAATCAATTATGGATTTAATTCATGCTCAAAGTAAAAATGCTATTAGATTAGCTAATTTAGGTATTAGCAAAGAAACTTCTAAATTAGTAAATTCATTAAAACAAAAAATTTTAACTTTAATAGGCAAAATAGAAGTTAATATCGATTATCCTGAATATGATGATGCTCAAACTATGACTAACGAAATTATTTTACCTATATTAAAAAAAATAATTAAAAAAATGAAAAAAATTTTGCATTTTTCATCTAAAATGCGTTTATTAAAATCAGGAATAAAAACTTTAATTATTGGAAAACCTAATGTAGGAAAATCTAGTTTATTAAATATTCTTTTAAATGAAGAAAGAGCTATTGTTTCTAATATTCCTGGCACAACAAGAGATTTTGTAAACGCATTTATTGATATTCAAGGAATTTCATTAATGTTAATAGATACAGCCGGAATTAGAAAAACTAAAGATCCTTTAGAAAAAATAGGTATTTTTAAATCTAAAAAAATTTTAAAAGAAGCTGAATTAGTATTATTATTATTAGATAATAGTAAAATTTTAGACAATGAAGATAAATACTTATTAGAATTAACTAAAAATTATCCTAGAATAATAGTTATTAGTAAAACTGATTTACCAAATAAATTAGATTTTTCAATTATTAAAGATAAAATAGTTTTTATTTCGAATATTAACAAAAATGGTATTGATATTTTAAAAAAAGAAATTATAAATTTTTTTAATTTAAACTATATAAAAGAAAAAGATTTTAATTATTTTTCTAATATTAGACATATTCAACAGATAAAAATAGCTTTAAATTCTTTAGAAAATATTGAATTAGATATTCAAAAAAGAATACCTATAGATATTCATACTATTAATTTAAAAATAGCTTTTAATTCTTTAAATGAGATTATCGGAAATGAAATAAATAATGATCTTCTTATTAATGAACTTTTTTCTAAATTTTGTTTAGGGAAATGATTAAAAAAATATTTAAATAAAAATTTTAGATTTTGGTTTTTTTTATTACAAAAAAATGAAGGAGAAATTTTTATATATTTCTAATGATTAATATTGAATTAAAATATAATAAACAAATTATAAAAGAAAATTTTGTTGTACACAAAACACCTCTAGAATTAATCGAAAAAAATAATTTATTTTTTATTAAAAAGCCTATTATTGCATTATTTAATAATCATTTTATTAGTTTAAATGAAACTTTAAATGAAGATGGATTTTTAGAAATTATAACTGAAGAAAATCCAAAAAGTTGGGAAGTTCTAAATCATAGTACAGCTCACTTAATGGCACAAGCTATTAAAAAAATATACCCTCAAGCATTATTATTAAAAGATAATATTAATAAAGAAGGTTTTTTTTATGATTTTGATTTGCAAGATAATAATGCTTCTGAAAAAGATTTTTCAATAATAGAAAATGAGATGCATAAAATTTCAAACGCGAAATTAGAAATTTATCAAAAAAAAATAGAATTAAAAGAAGCTATTAATTTATTTAGAGATAATAAATATAAAAAAAATATTTTAGAAAAAAAAAACTTAAATACTAAAATAAATATTTATTGTCAAGGAGATTTTTATGATTTATGCATAGGACCCCATTTAACAAATACTCAAGAAATTAAATATTTTAAAATTTTAAAAATATCTGGAATTTTTTCAGATAAAATAAAAAATAAATCCGCAAATCAGAATTTAATACGTCTTTATGGAATTTCTTTTTTTAATAAAGAAGATTTAAATAATTATTTAAATCATTTAGAAAAAAGAAAAGAGAGAGATCATAGAAATATCAATAAAAAACATAATTTTTTTATGTTTTCTTCTGAAGTTGGTTTAGGATTGCCTTTTTGGTTAAAAAAAGGCGCTACTATAAGAAGGATAATCGAAAGATATATTGTTGATAAAGAAATAGAAAATGATTATCAACATGTTTATACTCCTATTTTGGCTAATACTAAATTATATGAAAAATCAGGTCATTTAGAACTTTATAAAGAAAATATGTTTCCTATTATGAATATTAAAAATGAAGAAAAATTAGTTTTACGCCCTATGAATTGTCCACATCATATGATGATTTTTAAAAAATCATTATATAGTTATAAAGATTTACCTATCAAAATAGCTGAATTAGGAATGATGCACCGTTATGAGCATTCTGGTGCAGTATCCGGTTTACAAAGAACTAGAGAAATGACTTTAAATGATGCTCATATTTTTTTAAATGAAAAACAAATTAAGGAAGAATTTAGTAAAATTATTTTTTTTATTTTAGAAGTATATAAAGATTTTAATATTAAAGAATATCATTTTAATTTAAGCACTAGAGATAAAAAAAATAAAAATAAATATTTTGATGATGATTTAATGTGGAATAAAGCAGAATCAATTATTAAAGAAATAATGTATAATTTAGATATCCCTTTTAAAGAAAGCAAAGGAGATGCTGCTTTTTATGGACCAAAATTAGATATTCAAGTAAATACTGCTTTAGGAAATGAAGAAACTCTATCTACAATTCAATTAGATTTTTTATTACCTAAAAGATTTAATTTAAGTTATATAGGTAGCGACAACAAAGAGCATGGTTTGATCATTATACATAGAGCTATTATTTCTACTATGGAAAGATTTATCGCTTTTTTAATAGAAAATAATAAAGCTGTTTTTCCTTTATGGTTAGCTCCTATACAAGTTATTATATTACCGATCAATAATAAAGAACATTTAGAATATTCTTTCAAAATTAAAAAAAAATTATTAACAAAAAATATTAGGACAGAATTAAATAAAAAAGATACTACCTTAAATTATAAAATAAAATTTGCTCAAGAAGATAAAATTCCTTTTCAAATAATTGTTGGTAATGATGAAATATCAAATAATACAATAACATTTAGAAAATATAATTCTAAAGAAATAATAAAAAATGTTTCAATAGATGATTTTATAAATCTATTAAATAAAATAATTTTAGAAAAAAAATAATAATAATTTTATTTAAGAATTATTTTTAAAAAAAAAAAAAAAATACTATAAATAAAAAAAGTCTTTTTTTTAAAAAAGACTTTTAATTTTTTATATTATTTTTTTTTATATTATTTGGATTTTTTATTATCTGGACGTAATATTTTATCTATTTTGTTATCTACTTTTTCTATTTCAATATCTTTTTTTTTAGAAATTTCTTCGTTCTTATTTTCTTTTCTAAAAATTTTTTTTATAAAATTTGTATTTACTTTAGATGTTTTAGTATTTGTTGAAATTTCTTTAATATCATTATTATCATCTTTGTCATTCAAAGTTTCTGAAATTATAATATTTTTTGAATTATCTTCTTGTTTATTTTTTTTATTTTCTGAAAATGATTTTGAAACTGAAATACTATCAGAGTTTGAATCTTCTTTTTTTTCATCAAGATTTTCATAACTTAAATTATCTTCTGATATTATTTCGGATATTTCAGTGTCTTTATTACTACTTTTTTTTTCTTCTACGATTTCTCCAGAAGTTAAATTTTTATTATAAATAAAATTATTAAACTTTTTTTTTAAATTTGAATGAAAATTAGGAAAAAATAAATAAATTAATACAGTTGTTAAAATTAGGAATAACAATGCAAATGAAGAATAAACAAACGTTTTTTCCCATTTCGAAATTCTAAAATTTAATTTTAACTCTTTTTTGTTTTTGCTAATATAGTGTACCCTTTTTTTCTTTTTTATTTTTTTAATTTTTTAATTTTTTTAATTTTTAATTTTTTTAATTTTTTTAATTTTTAATTTTTTTAATTTTTTTAATTTTTTTAATTTTTTAAAATTTTTTTAAAATATTAATTAGTGATTTTTTATTTCTAAAAAAAACACTACAATAATATTATAATTATTTTTTTTTATTTTTAACAATATTTTTTTAAATTTTATATTTTTTTTAAAAAAAATCTATTAAATTAAAAAAAAACATCTATGTTTTAATAGATGTTTTTTTAAAAAAAATTAGTTTAATATATTATATTCATCAATATTATTAATAATTATAAACCATAATTCTTTAAATTATTTGTGAAATATTTTACATAATAATAAGGAGATGAACTTGATGTTATTTCTTGTAACACTGTTCTAGTAGATGAATCAATAAATGATGAATTAGATAATTGTGTTAAAGCCTCTGTTATTATAACACTAGCTAATGATTCATAACATGATTTTGTTTTATTATCAGAAGAATCAAAACTTTGTCTTTGAAATTTCAATTCTGTAAAACTTTTGTTATAATAAGAACTATCTTCCCATTGTTCAAAAGTTAAAGCACCTTCTACTAAAGCAGTAATAAAACTATCTACTATAGAACGATGAAAAACACCTTTGTTGTTTAAATCCGTTTTTAAATCAAAAAATGTTTTAGTTATTAATAATTTCATTCTGTTATCTTGTATTTGAGTAATATTACTAAAAATATTCATTTCATCCATATCATCTGAAAGTTTAGCAGCATAAATATCTTTATTAACAATTAATAATATAAAAGCAAATAAAGAAATTAAAGAAAAAAGAATTAAATTGAAAATACTATTCATTTTTGTATTAATAGTTTTAATTTTTTTGTTAAACAAAATCTTCAACACTCCTTTATATTTTTTTTAAATTTTTTTAAAATAAAAATTAAAAAAACAATAAATTAAAGAGTTTTGAGAAATTCTTCTTCCTGAACATGTTTATAATAACATTTGATTTTTATATAATCAAAAATAAAGTGTATTGTCAAAATTGAATCTAAATAAAATTCATTTTTTTATATTTTAATTTGTATTTAATTATGAATTAACAATATAATTTACTATCTAATTTTTTTAAAGATATATTTAAAAATTTCGAAAATTCACAAATTATTATCATATTCTAAAATAATTTCATCTGGTAAAATTTCATTTGTAATTAAACTACGATATTTTTTAGTACCATCTTTTTCTATAATTTCATATGTTATAGATTTCAATTTTTTATTTTCTTCTTTTAAAATCGAGTTATATAACAAAGATTTTTTACATATTTCTTCTGCTATAGAATCTATATTCATTTCTTTTGCTTCTTTTTTTAGTTTATAAACTAATACAATTTGATATATAAGAACTATCCAACAAGCTAAAAATAATAATTGAAATAATAAATCATAAATATAATTTTTCATAATTTTTTTATCTTTCATAATTTTTATCTTTAATTTTTCGTTTTTTTTTTTTTTTTTGAAATTAAACAAAATTACCTATTTAAATAAATCTGTAAACTATGGTTTTAACATTTTTTTCAAAAAATTAAACTTACTTAGTAAAAAAATAAATTTAGAAAAAAATAGAAAAAATTTATTATTTTTATTTTTGAAAAACTAATTTTATTAAAAATATTTATAAAAAAAGCTATCATAATATTAACTAAAAATAAAAAAAAGTCAATCATAAAAGTTTATTTTTTTAATTTATTAAAAAAAAAAATTTTCATAATTATATTTAATTAAAAAACAAATAATTAATTATTACTTATTATTAATATTAATTTTTTCATTTTTAATAAAATTTATTTATTTAATTTTTAAAAAATGATTTTTAATAAACAAAATATAAAAAAATATAAATAATCATTATTATTTATTTTATGGATTAATAAAAAATTATAAAAAAGTCTAATTTATCATAATTTCTTTAAGAATAGAATTTGTTATTATTCCTACACTTTGAATATACAAAAAATTTAAGAATAATTCGTTTCTGTAAAAAGAAGATGGTCTATAATATTCAAACAAACAAAAATTAAATAAAAAACAACATTTATAAAATACCCAATTCCAATCATTAATAAAATTGTAATCATCGTCTCCATAATCTCTTTTATACAATTTGTCTTGAGACTTTAATAAAAATTCTTTTGAAAACCAAGAAAAAAAGATTTCAAGAGACAAGGAATTAATATAATTTAAAATTTGATCTTTAATTTCCTTCATTTCTTGTTCTTTATCTGGAAATAATACTATGTTAGCTAAAAACATTGTATTAGCAGCTGAAATGCAAACTCTCTTAATGATTATTAATTCTTCTTCATCATTAATATTTTTGGATGGTTCCTCTTTACCACTTATAAGATTAAATAATAATGAATCATTTTTGTGATTATCAATTTCTAATAATTCTTCTTTATTTTTAATATCTTTATTTTTTATAAGAGCAAAAAGATTACTTTGGTAATTTAAATAAAAATGTTTTGTAATAAAAATTAAAATTAATAATTGGACAAAAAATTTTCTTGTATTTTTACTTATATTTATTAAAATGGTTCCTTACCTCGCTAAAAAATTTTTTTTTAAAACAAAAATTATCAAAACAAAATATAATAATTTTATATTAAGAACACATAACTAATTTATCATAATTTATAAAAAAAATATTTTTTTAGATAATAAATATATTTTTAACTTTGATGAAATTAAATAATATAAAATTAATGTCGATTGTTTATTATGAGTGTTATATGAATTTATTAAATTTATTTTAAATAATAAATTATTATTATAAGTAAATTTTAAAAAAATTTTTACAAAATTATTTAAAATTTACTTATTTTATTTTTTTATTACTTTTTTTTATACTTTAATTTAAAATAGAATTTAACTAAAAACTTAAATAAATTAAATTATTATAATTAATAATTTAATTTAAAATTAATTCAATTATTAATTTAATGATTTATCGTTTTTTTTAATTTTAATTTACTTCCTATAATGTATATTATGTTAACCTAATTGTTATTAATTATCTATTTTATTATTTTATGATTATATTTTTTTTTTATTTTAATATAAGTACAAAGGAGAAAAAATATATAATAATCTATGCTTTTAATTCTTCTGTATTTTTATAATATTGTTTTAGATATTTTTATAAAAAAAGAATATTTTACAAAAAAAATTATGAAATTAATATATAAATAATAATTTTTTATTAGTATATATATATTTATAGAAGTAAATAAAAGAAATTAGCAAATTAGAAAGAAAATTTAAATGAAAAAAAATAAATTTCAAATAAAAAAAAATATTATAATATTACTGATTATTTTAATATTAATAATATCTTTCATTTTATTAATTTTAAAAAGTTATAAAAGTTTTTTTTATAAAAAATCAAAAATTAATTTAAAAAATCAAAATAAAGAAATTAAAATTAATGAATTTTATAAACTAAAAACTAAAAAAAATCATAAAATAGAGCCTAAAATTGATTTAAATAAAAAAATATCTTATACTGAAAAAATAGAATATATAGTAGGCAAAACTACTGACAAATCCCGAATTAACCAAATAGATGAAATTTATAAATCATACTTCGAAAGTATAAAAAAATATGATAATAAATTAACTCAAAAATTTGAAGAATCAATCATTAATTATAATAAAAAAATTTTTTTAAACAAACAAAAAATAAAAAAAATAAAAAAAGAATTGGATAATATAAATAAAAATTTAGAAAATTTAAATGACGAAACAAAAAATTTAAATAATGAAATCTTACAAAAAGAAAAAGAACTATTTGATAAAAAAGAAAAATTAATAAAATTAAAACAATACACTTTTAAAGCAACAACTTTAAAAAACTTAGAAGAAGAATTATTAGATTTAAAATCAAAACAAAAAAATATAACTTATGAATTATCAAAAAATAAATTACAAAAAAATGAATTTTTAAATGAAATTAGCAATTTAGAACAAACTAATATTTTCAATAATTATGAAAAAGAAAAAGAAAAAGAAAATATTAATTTTATTCAAGAAATAAATAAAAAAAAAATTTCAAAATTTGAAAATATGTTATCTCAAACATATGACATAAAAATATCTATTTAAAAAAACTTTTACTTTTTTTTGTTAATAAATTACATCTGATAAAATGTTCTTTTTCTACTTCAATAAAGTCTAAATCTGGTTCAGATTGTGTTTTAAAAAGATTAAAATTAAATAAATTATTTTCATTTTCAAAAAAATTATTTTTTTCTACGTAATTTATACTATTTATACTTGTAATAAGAAAATCATTAATTAATCTTTTAGTATAAGGATGTATAGGATTATTCAAAATAAGATTATAAGGAGCTTTTTCTATAATTTGCCCTTTATACAAAACAATAACATTTTTCACCAACGAAGAAATAATACTTAAATCATGAGTAATAAACAACATAGCCATTTTGTTTTTTTTTTGAATTTTTTTAATTAAATTTAAAATTTCTTTTTGTGCTAAAACATCTATTGCAGTAGTAGGTTCATCAGCTATTAAAAGTTTAGGACTACAAGAAAGTGCAATAGCTATCATAACTCTTTGACACATTCCACCAGATAATTGAAAAGGATATGATTCTAAAACTCTTTTAGGATCTGTAATTTCTACTTTTTTTAAAATATTAAAAGACTCTTGTAAAGAACTTTCTTTTGACATTTTACGATGTAAAATTAAAACTTCAGTAATTTGATCTTTTATTTTTAAAACAGGATTTAAACTAGAAGAAGGATCTTGAAAAATCATTGATATTTTATTACCTCTAATTTTTCTTATTTCTTTTTCATCTAAATCAGAAATAACTTTATTTTGAAAAATAATTTGACCATTATATATATTTTGATTTTTTTGAAATAACTTTAAAATAGACAATGCTATTTGGCTCTTTCCTGAACCTGAATCTCCTATTATGCCTAAAGTTTCTTGTTCTTTAATTTCGAAAGTCACTCCTTTTACAGCTTTAATTAAAGAGTTTTCTGTTTTAAAATATGTATGTAAATTTTTAATTTTTAACAAACTCATTTTATTTTTTCCTTTTCGCTTCGCTATATTTTAAAACAAAATGATTAGGTCGAACTTCTTTAAAAAAATATTTATCTTCATTTTTATTAAAATTTAATTCTTCTCTTTCTATTTCTTTGGAATCATGTGCATTATTATACAAATCAATATCATTATGAATTATTTTAGGACTAGCTTTTAACATTTTTTTAGTATAAAAATGTAAAGGATTTTTAAAAATTTCTTCTTTCTTTGCTAATTCTACTAAATGTCCTTTAAACATTACTCCTATTCTATCACTTATAAAACGTGCTACTCCTAAATCATGAGAAATAAATAAATAAGTTATTTTATATTTATATTTGAAATAATTTAATAAATCTAAAATTTGTTTCTGAATTATAACATCAAGAGCAGAAACTATTTCATCACAAATAACTAATTTTGGTTTTAAAATTAAAGTTTTAGCTATATTTACTCTTTGTCTTTGACCTCCGCTAAGCTCATAAGGAAAACGATTCATCAATTCCAAATCTAAACCACATAATTTCATTATCTCTATAATTTTTTTATTGTAATTACTATCTTTTTTGTTTTTAACTTTTTTTTGAATTATTAATCCTTCTCCTATAATATCTTTTATTAAAAATTTAGGGTTTAAAGTAGTAATAGAGTTTTGAAAAATAATTTGAATATCTTTTCTCAATAAATTCATTTCATTTTTATTTAATTCGTTTAAATTTTGAGAAAAATTATTTTTTTTAAAATAAATTATTTCTCCCTTATCTGCTTTTTGTAATTGTATGATAATTTTTGCTAAAGTAGACTTTCCTGAACCTGATTCTCCTATAATACTTAATGTTTCTCCTTTAAAAATAGAAAAACTAATATTTTTGTTTGCTTGAAAATTGATACCATCAATTTTAAAAAATTTATTCAAATTTTTTATTTTAATTAAAACTTTTTCTTTTGTCATAATAATTTAAATTCCATTTATAATTCGATTTAATTTTATAATTTTAATTTTATTATTTATTTTATTTATTTTCATCAGATTTATAACTTAAATATTCAGATAAACCTTCTGCAATGAAATTAAAAGATAAATTAGTTAATAAAATAATAAACATAGGAAAAAAAAATAATCTAGGAAATACACTTATATAAGCTTTATTAGTACTTAAAAGAGAACCCCATTCTGGAATAGAAGGATCTAAACCTAAACCTATAAAACCGAAAGAAGAAGCGACTAAAATAATACTACTTAAACTTAAAGATATCCTAATAATTAAAGAATTCAAAAGATGAGGAAAAATATGTTTTCTAATAATATAGAAATTACTAGCACCTAAACAAACAGCGCTTTTTACAAAATCTTTTTGAGATATCTGCATTGTTACTGATTTAACATCTTTAGTAAAAGTAGGGATATAACCGATACTAATAGCTAAAATTAATGAATAAAAACTTTTGCCACAAAATAGTATTATTAAAAAAGCTAAAATAAAATCAGGAAAAACAAATATAAAATCACATATAAAATTTACTAAAAAATTGAAAAAACCTCCAAAATAACCTGCTAAAATACCTAAAAAAATTCCTATAATCCCACTAATTAAAACAGTACTAAAAGATATAAACAAAGAAATTTTAGTTCCTTTAGTAACATATTCAAATAAGTCATGTCCTAAACAATCTGTTCCCATTAAATGTTTTTTACTAGGTTCTAAAAAAGACTTAAAAGACTTCATGCTATCATTTTTTGATAAACAAAATAAAGGTAAAATAAAATTAATTATTAACAATAAAATAAATAAAACAAAACCTACAAATAAAATTCTATTTTTTTTATAAATTTGATAAATTTTTATTTTCTTTTTCTCTAAAAATAACAAAATTATAATTCTCCTTTTTTTTTAATAGTAGGATCAAAATAAAAATATAATAATTCTAAAATAATATTTAAAATAGTAATAAAAAAAGATAACAATATTATAGAGCATTGAATTACAGGTAAGTCTCTATTTTGAAAAGAAGAAATTATTAAATTACCTAAACCATTTATATTAAAAATATTTTCTATAATAATAGATCCACTTAACATAAAACTAAATATTATACCTATATTAGTAATAATAGGAATAATAGCATTTTTCAAAACATGTTTAAATAAAATATCAAATTTTGATAAACCTTTAGCTCGTGCACTTAATATGTAAGGTTGTTCAGAGACAAAATTTATACTATTTCTAGCTATTCTGAAAATTAAAAAAGTATTCGTTAAAACTAAAGAAGTAATAGGTAAAACTAATGAAAATGGTTTTTCCATACCAGAAATAGGAAAAATATTTAATCGAAAACCCATAAAATATTGAATAAAAAAACCTATAACAAAATTAGGTAAAGAGATAATGATAATAGAAATTAAAATTAAAATATAATCTTTTTTGCTATCTTTATAAAAAGATGAAAATAAGGCTAAACCAATACCGAAAAATGAAGATAAAATACAACTAATTACAGAAATTTTTAAAGTAATTAAAAAAGCTGGTAAAAATAAATCAAATGAACTAATATTTCTTCTAATATAAGAATTTCCGAAATCTAATTTTAAAAAAACTCTAATTAAAAATTTTTTTAATTGAATTATTAAAGGTTGATCCAAATCTAATTCTTTTCTGAGTATATTAATTTGTTGATAAGTACTTTTGTGTCCTAATAAAGCTAATGCAGGGTCTGAAAATTTACTCATAACTATAAATATAATAATAGCAATAGTCAAACAAATCGAAAAAGAATATAATATTTTTTTTAATATAAAGTTTAGCATTTTTAAATTAATTCCTTTTTTTTAATAAAATTTATTTTTTTAATGTTTATCTAAATTTTTATTAAATACATTTTTAATAAAATTTATTTTTTTAATGTTTATCTAAATTTTTATTAAATACATTAATAAAAAAAACAATTATACCAGATTATAATAACAGATATAAAATAAATATCAATATAAAAAAAAACTTTCAAGTTAAGTCAAAAATAAGAAAAATTAAATATTACATTTTGTAAATTAATTTTATTTTAATCATAACAAAATTAATTTACAAATTTAATTAATTTAAAAATATAAAAGATTTATTTTTTTCAATATAAATTGATAAAATAAAATTTAATTCAATCTAATTAAAATTAATATAAAATCAAAATTGTTACAATCTATAAATTTATAAGTATTTAAAATTTTTTAATGTTTGAAGGTTTGAAGTAAATATTTTAATCTAATTTAGTGTTTCTTGATTGATTATTAAAAAATAGTTTTAAACAAAACTTATATAAAAATATCAAATAATTTGACACTTTTAAAATTATTTGTAAGATAGTTACTTGTAAGATTTTTTGTAAAATACGATATACCTACAAATGCCCTAAAACGCTTTATAATATCTAATTTTATACTTTTTTTATACTTTAGTGTATATTAGATATAAATTTATAGAACAATTTTATTTTTTCATTTTATTTTTATTTTATTTTTTTATTTCTTATTTCAATTTTAATTATTTTTTTAATTATTTGATTTTTTAAATTTAATATCATTCAAATTAAATTAAGATAAAATTTAAAAAGTTTAAGGAAATTTAAGGTATAAGTTATTTAAGGTATAAGTTAAGGTATAAGTATGACAAAAAATTATCATTTTAATGTTTTAATTAATAAATATGTAGATTTAATAACTAAAGTAGGAGTAAATATACAAGAAAAACAATATGTTTTTATTCAAAGTCCAATAATATGTAAAAAAGTAGTGGATTTAATTGTTAAAAAATCATATAAATTAGGAGCTAAAAAAGTTTATTGTATTTGGGAAAATTCAATAGAAGAATTAGAAAAATTGTTTTTAAAAACAAAATCCAAAGAAAAATTTTCTCAGTATTTAGAAAAATTTATAAAACAATACAAAAAAATTGTGAAAAAAAAAGGAGTTTTTATCAATATTTTATCTCCTTTTTATCAACATACAAAAAAAACATTTACATTATCATTTGATTTTATCAAATATTTAAAAAAAAAATTAAATTTTTTTTATAGATATATTATAAATTTAGAAAGTCAATGGACTTCAATTATATGTCCTAATCCATTATGGTCATCAAAAATATTTCCTCATTATAAACAAAAAGATAGTTTAAAGAAATTTTGGAATATTTTATTCGAATGTTGTTTAATAAATCATAATGATGATTTATTAAAAGCATGGAATAAACATAATAAAAGAATTCATGATTATACTCAAAAATTGAATAATTTAAATTTAAAAACGTTATTTTTTAAAAATAGTTTAGGCACTAATATTTCGGTTGGATTATTAAAAGATCATTTGTGGCAAGGAGGGAGAGTTAAATCCAAAAATAACATTTATTTTAATCCGAATATACCTATGGAAGAAGTACTAAGTATACCTGATAATAATAAAACTTATGGAACAATTGTAACTACTAAACCTCTTGTTTTTTATGAACAAATAATAGATAATCCATTAGTTATAAATTTTGAAAAAGGAAAAATAGTCAATTTTAAATCAAAAAACAACTATTTTAAAAATTTTTTTCAAAATTTAATAAATTTTGATCAAGGTTCATCTTTTTTAGGTGAAATTGCATTAGTACCTTTTAAGTGTTATATGAAAAAATATAATAAAATTTCTTTTTTTGAAACTTTAATAGACGAAAACTCTTCTTGTCATTTAGCGATAGGCAATGCTTATCCAGCTACTATCAAAAATGGCATTATGTTAAATAAAGAAAGTTTAATTAAAAAAAAAGTTAATTTTTCAACAATTCATATTGATATTATATTCGGTTCTGAAGATTTATCAGTCGAAGGTATTTGTTATAAAGGAAAAAAGATTCAAATTATTAATAAAGGAGTTTGGTCAGATATTTTTATATAATAATTCAAATAATTTTTTTACTATTTTTTTTAATTTTGATATATTTTAATAATAAATGAAGGATAAATATGATATGAAAACAGACTTAAAACCTAATAGTTATGAATGGTTAGAATATCAAAAAAAATATATAAATGAAAATGAAATAGAAATAATTATGGGAATAAATAATTCTATTTCGGTAAAAGATTTGATTAAAAAAAAAATATTAGATAATCATTTGTTTTTAAATAAAGATTCAGAAACGGAAAAAAAAACTAAACTTCATGCAAATCTTTTTTTTAATATTTTAAAAAAAAGAAATTATGAACCAGCAGTTTTTATTAAAAAACCTTTTTTAGTTTCTTTAGATGGATATCATTCTGAATCTAAAACTATGTTAGAAATAAAATGTCCTTCAAAACTAAAAGATATTCTTTTATGGAAAGAGTTTAGTAAAAACAACAAAATACCTATTTATCATTTTTGTAGAATTCAATATAAAATATATTGTTCTGAATCTTTAAAAGCTTATTTTTTAGTATATTTTGAAGAACAAAAATATTTTTTAAAAGAAATTAGATTAGACACAAAATTTATTAAAAAAATGATTGAAGAAACGGATAAATATAAAGAAATTTTTGCAAAATATGAAAAAATATTAAAAAATTAAAAAATTTTTTTTAAAAAATACTTTTTAAATTTTTAAATTTGGTTATTATTTTGTGTATTTTTTAAATAATCTTTTAGTTTTGTATTCCAAACTAAATACTCTTCTTCACATTTTTTTCTGATTTCATCAATTTCTTTCAATTCTTTCTTAACATTTTGTTTTGAATCTATAACTTCCTCTAAATCAGAGGGTAGCATTGTTTCATGTTCTGGGTTTTTAAATTTATACTTAGCAGTTTTTTTATATGCCGATTCAATAATATCTTTTAATTCGCGATTAGAATAATTTTTGTTTTTACATCTTTCAGCTAATTTATCTAAAAAAACAAAAGAATAATAACTTATACTATAAGGAGTTATAATATGTTCAAAAAAATTTTTAATTTTTTCATTTTCTAATAAACCAATATAAATTTTTTGACTAAAACGGCTTAAAAGAGCAGCATCGACTTGATTTAAAAAATTTGTAGCTCCCATTACAACAATTTTTTTATTACTTTTTTTATAGCCATCTAATTTCAATAACAAACTATTAATAATATTGATTGATACCTTATTATCAGCAATATTTTCTCTATTAGTAAAACCATTTATTTCATCTATAAAAATAATACTTTTTTTATGAGATTCAGCATCTTTCCAAATTTTATCTAAAATTTCTGCTCCTTCACCAACATATTTTCTATCAAATATAGAAGGATCAATTTCAATAAAATGTACTTTTGCTTCATTACAAAAAGCTTTGATTAAAAAAGTTTTTCCTGTTCCAGGAGGTCCATATAATAAATAACCTTTAGGTTGAATTTTTTCTACATTAACTAAATCATTTTTATCTTGGAAAAAATAAATTAAATCTTCTAACTCATTTTTTGCTTGATCTAATCCGAAAATATCTTTAAAAAAAATTTTATTTTGATTATCTTCGTCTTCATCTTTACATATTTGTTTGTTTTCTAAATATAACATTTTTTTTCTAAATATATTTAATTGTTTTTGGAAATAATTTATTTGTTTATCTAAAAAATTATAAAAATTATTTAAACTTTTTATATTAAATATATTATTATCTATTTTAATTTCAACATCCGTATCTGATAACTTTAAAGATAAAATATATTCAATAAATTTTTTATTATTAATATCGTATTGAATCGCTTGTTCTAATTTAGAAATATTTTCTTTTAAATAATTATAATAAAATAATATTTCTTCTTCTTCTTTAGTTTGTTTATCCGAAGATAATTTTTCTTTAATATTTTTTTTATCTCTAATATCGTCAAATATTTTTTCAAATTTGTTAATAATTTCATTTTTATCTTTATTATCTACATAAGAATTATTTACTGAATTTTTTTGAAATAAATAATAAATTAAAAGGCTAAATATTATAATATATAAAAAAATATTTTTTCTTTTTTTTGTATCATTATTAATATTTTTTGTATCATTATTCATAAATTTAAATCGACCTGCCTATTATTGTTTTAATAAATATTAAAAACTTATCTTAACATAATAACAATATTATTTAAAAATATCAATAATTTATAAAAAAAACCTTAATAACTTAAATGAAGTTATTAAGGAAATATGTTCCAATAAATAAAAAATTAGTAAATAAATTATTTTTTTTATAAATTATTTTAAAAAAAACTATAAATAAACTTTTTTTGCAAATTCATAATAAATTTTTTATTTTTAATTTTTGTTGTTAAAATAACAATTTCATCATTATTAATATCTTTTAATTGCTCTAATTCTTTTTTTATTATGTTTAATTTTTCTAATTCTTTTTTTATTATGTTTAATTTTTCTAATTCTTTCTTTATTATGTTTAATTTTTCTAATTCTTTTTTTATTATGTTTAATTTTTCTAATTCTTTTTTTATTATGTTTAATTTTTCTTGATAATTTTTTTGTTGATTAAAAATACTTTGTTTTAAAATAAAATTTTTATTTTTTATGTCATTTATATATTTTTTTAAATTTTGTATTTCTATTTGTTTATTATGAATAAATAAAATAAG
>NZ_VWOH01000006.1 GCF_009268075.1 'Cynodon dactylon' phytoplasma
AATAATTCTTTATTATTGGATAATTCTGGAAAAATATTTTTTAATTTTCTTATTGAAGTTGAATATTGATAATTTTTTTCTTTTTCGTTTTTTTCAAAATATTTATTATCTAATTTTTGAATATATTTTTTTTGAAATGAATTGTAAAAATTTTTTTTTTTTTGATCAAAATAATTTAATATTGTAATTATTAAAATTAAAAAAAATAAAATATTTATATAAAAAAAAAATAATCTAGCAAAAAAGGGAACAGCAAATATTGTTATTTTTTTAATATTTCTGAATTTATTTTTCATTTTTATCAAATTGTGAAACTTTCTAATTTTTTTAAAAAAATTATTATTAAACTTAATTAAAAAAAATTTTTTTGTTAAAGATATTAAATTTACTTTTTATTAGTTATTATATGTTCTGTTTTTAAAAAAATAACTTAATTTATTAATTAAAGTTAATTCAAGACAAATATTAACAAATCAAGATATTTATATTAAATTAATTTTTTTTGTTAATTTTTAGTTTTTTTTTATTTTATTGAATTATGATTTATTTTAAAATAATTTTGTTTTAAAATAATAAAAATATAATCAAATAATAAAAAAATTGTTTTTAAGTTTTTATTTTATTCAAATTTTTATTAGATTTTATAAAGAATAAATAAAAAGAGTAATTGAAATTAATAAGCATAAAAAAAAATTAAATATATTAATTTAAATAAGAAAATTAAAATAATAAAAATAATAATTAGCAAAAATATGTTTATGTATAATTATTATATCTATAAAATTGATATTTTTTTACATATTTTGTAAAATTTTTATTATTTTTTTGTTATTTATTATTTTTGATATTTATTTTATTAAAGTTGATATTTTAATTAACTAATAATTTTTCTAAAATTATATCTGTTATTTTTTTAATAGAATTTTCAGAATTACTTGTTTTAATCTCTATTATCTTATTCATTTTATTATAGTAATCAACTATAGGAAAAGTTTCTTTTTTATATATATTTAAACGTTTTAAAAAAGTTTCTATATTGTCATCTTTTCTTTGTATTAAGATACTATTGTCATTATCACACAAATTTTTTATTTTAGGCATTTTTGTTTCTTTATGATATATTTCTCCACATTTAGGACAAATGATTCTGCCTATTATTCTTTTTTTTAAAAAATCTTCATCAGAGTTTAGATAAATTACTTTATTTAAATCCATTTTTTTTTTACTTAGTTCTTGAGTTAAAAAATATGCTTGTTTTAAATTACGAGGAAAACCATCTAATATAAAACCATTTTTTAATTCTTTTTTGTTTAAATATTGACTTATTATTTCATTTGTTATTTCGTCTGGAACTAACAAACCTTTTTTTATATAAGAATCTATCTTCAATCCTAGTTTAGTTTTTTTTTGCAAATTTTGTCTAAAAATATCTCCTACGCAAATATGAGGTATTTGAAAATGTTTAGATAAAATAGAAGATTGTGTTCCTTTACCAGTAGCTGGAGGCCCTAATAATATTATTTTCATCTTTATTTTTGTATTCAGCCTTTCTTTATTTTAAAAAATAGTTTCAATTAAATTTTATTATTATTTATTTCATTATTTTAAAAATTAAGATATATTAAAATTAATAATTTATTATAATTTAAACTTATTTCAATATATTTCTCTTAATAATACTATTTTAATAATATATTAATTTTAATTTTCTTTCTGAAAAACTTTATTTTAAAAACGATTATGAAATAAGCATGATAATGAAATGTTATTAGATATTTTACAATAATTAGATATTACATAATAAATTTGAAATTTAGCTATTTATTTTGTTTATAAGTTTATTTATAAGTTATCAATATATAAAAATATTTTAATTCAAATATTATGTTACTAATTTATAGTTTTTGTAGTTATAATTACAATTATATTATTAAGTTTATATTTGACATCGTAAAAATAATGTCAAAATGAGCAATTTAATTAAAGATCAAAAAAACTTAAAATAAACAATAACTAATAATAATAACTAAAATTATAACTAAGTATTAAGTATTGTGATAATTTTATGTTAATTTTAAATTGAATTTTTTATTTTTATATTTTTGCTGTGTTTATTTTGAGTTTTTTTGATCTTTAATAACAAAATAATAATCTAATTTTTTAATTAAATTTAATTACTTTTTTATTAATTACTTAGTATTTATATCATATAAACAACCAAAATGCAATAAAAATTATTAAATTTTGAATAGAATCAAATTTTAATTTTATCTTGATTTTATTATAATTATCATAAATATTTCAATAAATTGAATTTTCTTGACTAATTATTTTTTTTGAATTAAAATAACATATGATTAATTAAAAAATTATTAAAAATATAAAATCAATTATTTAATATAATGTTATAATATTACAATACGTTATTTATGATATTTAATTTATTATTTTAGTTTTAGTTTATATATTTTAATTTACTTTTAATTTGTAGTTTTTGCATATTTTTGCATATTATAAGTTTTTTTAAAAGTTTTTTTATATATATAAATAATAAGAAACTATGAAGAAAAATTATAAAATTATGTAATTATAAAATATGTAAGTTTATAATAAAAAAATGATAAATAAAAAATTAATAAATTAGAATTAAAAATAAAGAAATAAATATAAATAAAATAAGTTCAAAGTTTAAGGAGAAAAACAAAAAATGTCTTATAAAAATCCATTATGGAAAGTATCCCGTCGTCTTAATTATTCTTTGTCAGAAACTGGAAAGGAACTAATAAAAAAAAATAATTTGTATTCTGATAAACAAAAAAGAAGAAAAAGTAAAAATAGTGATTATGGAATCCAATTACAAGAAAAACAAAAAGTACGTTTAACATATGGAATTTCAGAAAAACAATTTAAAAACATTTTCAAAAAAGCTAGTAAAATGAAAGGAATACATGGAGAAAATTTTCTAATTTTACTGGAATCTAGATTAGATAATATAGTTTATAGATTAAATATAGCTAAAACAAGAGCTCAAGCAAAACAATTAATATCTCATGGTCATATTTTGGTAGAGTCTAAAAAAGTTGATATTTGTTCTTATATTTTAAAACCAGGTCAACATATTTCTATAAGTACCAAATCGAGAGATTTAAAATTTATTCAGGATTCTTTAAAAAGTATTAATAATTCTTCTAAAAATAAAACAGAATATATTTCTTTTGATTCTGATAAAATGATAGGAAAATACATAAGATATCCAAAAAGAAATGAGTTTTTATCAAATATAAACGAACAACTTATTGTTGAGTTTTATAACAGATAATTTTAATAATCACAAATTAAAAATAATAAAATAGATTTTTTTAAAAAAAAAAAAAATAATAGTTAGATAAATGTAATTTATTTTTTTATTTTTTTATAATTATTTATCTGTTTTAATTTAACAATATTTAAAAAAATGTGAAAAAAATGATTGAAAAAAATAAAGAAAATTTTTCTTTTTATAAAGATATTAGTTTACAAAAAATTGAAAATTTGGAAAAATATTTTGAAACTAATTTAAAAAAAGGTTTAACTCAGGAAGAAGCTAAAAATAGAGAAAAAAAATATGGGCTTAATATTTTAGAGCAAAAAAAAAAAGAAATTTTTAAAAAAATCATAAGAATTTTATTAAATCCTTTTAATATTATTTTGTTTTTTTTAATTTTAACTACTTTTTTGAAAGATATTTATTTTGATAAAAATAAAGATTATTCCACTATAATAATAGTTTTAGTTATACTTTTTATATCTAATATAGTTTATTTTGTACAAGAGCTGAAATTTTCAAAAATTTCTGAAAAATTTAAAAAAATAACTCAAACAAGTGTTTCTATAAAAAGAGATGGAAAAATTATCGAAATTAGTTCTGATATGGTTGTTATCGGTGATATTATTTATTTGTCGGCAGGAGATATTATACCTGCTGATATAAGGTTATATCAAACTAAAGATTTTTTTGTAAAAGAAACTTCTTTAACAGGTGAAAATGAACCAATTGAAAAAAATGCTCTCTATATTAATGATAATTATAAAAATATTTTAGAAGATAAAAAAATTGTTTTTATGGGGACTAATGTTATTAGTGGTTATGCGAAAGGCATAGTTATTTCTACAGGGAATAGTACTTATTTAGGAAAAATAAACAAAATAGTTAATAAACAAAAATATTTTGATCATCAAAAAGATATTAATTCTATTTCAAGTTTATTGATTTATTCTACTTTTTTTATATTTCCTTTGATTTTTATTATAAATTTTTGTAAAAATTCTGCAAATTTTGATTTTTTAAATATTTTTTTATTATCATTAACTGTTATTTTAGGAATAACTCCTGAAATGTTACCATTAATTACTACATTATCTTTTTTTCATGGCGTAATTAATTTATCAAAACAAAAAATTATTGTTAAAAGTTTATATTCAATACAAGATTTAGCTACTATGAATTTTTTGTTTACTGATAAAACAGGAACTTTAACCGAAGATAAAATTCAAATAAATGAATATTTAGATTTAAATAATAAATTAAGTAAAAAAGTTTTAAAATATTCTTTTTTAAATAGTTTTTTTCAAACAGGTTTAAAAAGTTCTATAGATATTTCTATAATAAAGGAAATGGAAAAACAAGAAGATTTTAAAACTTTTGATTATTTTAAAGAAAAAAACAGCAAAATAGATGAAATTCCTTTCGATTTTAAAAGAAGAATTGTTAGTGTTATTATTAAAAACAATATGAAAAAAAATAATTTTAAGATTATTAGTAAGGGAGCTATTGAGGAAATTTTAAATATTTGTGATTATACCGAAATTTATAATCATCAAACTAAAAAAAAAGAATTATTTTCCATCAATAAAGAAAACATTAGAAAAAAAATTAATTTTTATAATAAAAAAGGGATGCGTGTAATAGGAGTAGCCTATAAAGATATAGATAATATATCTTCTTTAAATAATGAATTTAATAATCAAAAAATAGAATTTAATATGATTATGATTGGTTTTTTAACTTTTTTTGATATTCCTAAAAAAAGTGCTATTGAAGTTGTTAATTTACTAAAAAAACATGAAGTTAAAATAAAAATATTAACTGGTGATAATGAAATTTTGACTAAAAATATAGCTTCTCAAATAAATATTGAAAATCATAATCATTTTCTTTTGGGAAAAGATATAGATAAAATGGATGATGAAACACTATATCAAAAAGCTTTGAAAATTAATATTTTTGCTAAATTAACTCCAGAGCATAAATCACGGATTGTATCTATATTTAGAAGGAAAAAAAATATTATAGGTTTTATGGGTGATGGTATTAATGATGCTCCGGCTATGCAAAAAGCTAATTTAGCTATTTCTGTAGAAGCTGGTGTAGATATAGCGAAAGAAGCATCAGACATTATTTTTTTAGACAAAGACTTAAAAATTATAATAAATTGCATTTTAGAAGGAAGAAGAGTATATACTAATATAATGAAATATATTAAATTTACTTTATCTTCTAATTTTAGTAATATTTTCAGTATTATTTTAGCTTCTTTATATTTACCTTTTATTCCTTTATTACATATTCAAATTTTGTTTTTAAATTTGATTTATGATTTAATATGTGTTTCTTTACCTTTTGATAATGTTGAATATATTTATTTAGAAAAACCTAGAAAATGGAATTTTAAAAAAATTATTAATTTTATGTTAATATTTGGTTTTGTAGCTTTATTATTTGATTTGATATTTTGGATAACTTTATATAAGTTTATTTCAACAGAAAGTTCTTTTTTTCAATCTAGTTGGTTTATTTTTTCTTTTTGGACTCAAATTATAAATATTTTATTTTTAAGAACAGAAAAAACTTTTAAAAATTTTAAAATTTCAATTTTTTTATTATCTTCTATTATATTTTCATTTGTTTTAACATTTTTGATTTTTTATATTCCTTCTTTTACAAAATTACTATATTTCACTAATCCTTTTCTTAATAAAAAGTATATGTTTTTATTATTATTTTCTCTTTTGTTATATATTTTGGTTTTAATAAAAATTAAAAAAATATTTATTAAAAAAAATAAAGAATTATTATAAAAAAATAGATAAATTCAATTTTGAGTATATAAATTAAAAAACAGGATATTTTATATGAGTATTGTATTAATATTACAAAATATTTTAAACATTATAATTTTATTTTTAATTATTTATATTTCTTTACATATTTTTTTTAGTAATTACGAATTACTCAAGATATTTTATTCTTTTTTTTTAGGATGTTTATTTGTATATTTTTTGAAAAAAAAATTTTTTCAAATATTTAATATAAATATAGAGGAAATTTTAGGATTTGATTTTTATACTTCTTTATTAACTTTTATTTTTCTTTTTCCAATTATTATTAAAGCTCCTTATTTAAGATTTCATTTACAAAATTTTTCGAAATTATGGAATAAAAATAAAACTTTTGCTATGGGAAGTAAAAATACTCAAATGAATATTATAGATTCTGTACTAACTCTTTCCAAAATGAAAATTGGAGCTTTAATCACTATTGAAAAATATAATTCTTTAGAACAATATGCCCAAAATTCTATTTTGATTGATGGAACAGTAACAAAAGAATTATTAATTAGTATTTTTTTACCAAATTCACCTTTACATGATGGAGCTGTTATTGTTAGAGGAGATAAGATAATTTCTGCAGGCGCTTATTTTATTTTATCTGAAAAACAAAATTTTGAAAAAAAAACGGGTTCTAGACATAGAGCTGCTTTAGGTATTAGTGAAAACAGCGATAGTATGAGTATTATTGTTTCTGAAGAAACTGGGAATATTTCTATTGCTTTTGAAGGTATTATTTTAAAAATGAATGATAAGGATCAAATTCAAGAATACTTATCTATGTTTATGATTTAAAATAATTTTTGCTATTTTGATTTTTAAATTGTATAATGTTAAATAGCAGTGTTTATCTTCTATTTTTTAAAAATAAATTTAATATATTATAAATTTGTGATTTTTAACAGATTTTGGTTATTTTTTTTATCTTTTATTTTTGAATTTTTTTTTATTTTTGTAACTATTTTAGAAAATTTTTTTTTAAATCTTTTAAAAAAAGATTAAGTTTATTATTTAACAAAAAAATAAAAATTTAAATAAAAGGTTTTAAAAAAAATGTCTTATATAACATTATATAGAAAATATAGGCCTAAAAATTTTAATAATATGGTTGGCCAATATATTATAGTTAAAACTTTAAAAAATGCTATTAAATATAAAAAAATTCATCATTGTTTTTTATTAAGTGGTGATAAAGGTGTAGGTAAAACTACTTTAGCTAAAATTTTAGCTAAAAGTATAAATTGTTTTTGTTTTGAAAAAGAAGAAGATTGTTGTAATAATTGTGAATCTTGTTCTATGATTGATAATAGAAATAGTTTAGACATAATAGAGATTGATGGAGCTTCTTATAATGGTGTTGATGAAATTAGAGAATTAAAAAATAAAGCTCAATACAAACCTAGTATTTTAAGATATAAGGTTTACATTATAGATGAAGTTCATGTTTTATCAAATAACGCTTTTAATGCTTTATTAAAATTATTAGAAGATCCACCTGTTAGTATTGTTTTTATTTTAATTACAAGTGAATTAAGAAAAATACCTAAAACTATTATTTCTAGATCTCAACATTTTCACTTAAAAAATTTATCTATTTTAGATATTAAAAAAAGATTAAATTATATTGTTAATCAAGAAAAAATTTTAATTGATGAAAATAGTTTAGATACTATATCTTTTTATTCTAATGGCAGTTTAAGAGATGCTTTAAACTTATTAGATCAAATAAATTCTTTCAAAAATAATGGTTGTTACATCACAAGAAAAGATATAGAAGAAGTTTTAGGAATTATTCCTAAAAAAAAAATAGAATTTTTATTAAAATGCTTTTTTAAAAACACAACTAAAGATATAATATTTTTTGTAGAAGAATTATTTCAATTAAGTAATATTAATATTTACCTTTTTGTTAGTGATTTGATCGATTTATGTCAAGTAAGATTAATAGATTTTTTTAAAAAAAATGATGATATCGATAATTTATTTTATTATTTATCTAATAACAAAAGAGAAAATTTTTTTAAAATATTATTTAAACTTCAAGAAAATTTAATTCATTCAAGACAAAAAGAAAATTTAATTAAAATTAGTTTTTTAGAAATAAGTCAACTTTTTATGGTTGATAATAAATTTTTATTTGAAAAAGATAATTTTAATGATAAAAAAGAAAATAAAATTTTTCTTCCTTCGATTATATATAAAAATTTCTTTATCAAAGATAATATAATTATATATGAAAAACATAAGACAAATAAAATTCATTTGGAATCAACAAAAAAAACAGATATTTTTGTTAAATGCTTAAAAAAAATTTTTTTATATTCTGATGAAAATACTAAAAATATAATAAAAAAAAGATGGTATAAATTGAAACAATTTCCTAAAAAAGAATTATCTATTGCGGCTAATATCTTATATAAAACAGATTTATTAATAATAAGTTCTCAGAAAGAGATGTTATTATCTTGTAATAATGAAAATGAGTATAAAAGATTATTAAATAGATGCATTAGAGACAAAATAAAATTAATTTTAAATTCTAAAAAAGAATTTATTAAGGAATATTTTGTAGTTTTAAAAAAAGATTGGGAAGAATTTTTATATCCTATTTATAAACAATTTTTAAAAACTAAGATTTTAAAAGATTCTGATTTTTATTATTTTGATACTCATTTTTATGAACAAAATTCTGTTTTAAATATAGAACAAAATAAAGAAATATTAGTTAGTTTAGCTAGAGAACTTTTTGGTTTTGAAAAAGTAGAAGTTATAAATACAGATTTAGTTAAGGAGTAGAAATGAAATTTTCTAAAAAAGAAATAGATATGTTTTTAAAAATAAAAAAAATTCAAGAAAAAATAGAAAATGCTCAAAAAAAATTAGAATCAAGAGAATTTACTTCTAGAGTAGGTGATATTTTTATAGTTATGCAAGGAACAAAACAGATAATAGATGTTCAAATTAAAAATATAGATTCTTTAAAAAATTTGGATTTGATACAAGAAAGTTTGCTTTTGTCTTTTAATGATTTGTTAAAACAAGTAGAAAAAGCATCGGAAGAATTATTTATTGAAGCTTCCAAAGAATATGAATTTTAATTTTTTTTTAAGGAGGTGAATATAATTTGAAAAATAGTGAAAATTTAAATAAGTCTATGTTAGATATTTCTTATGAAATTTTAAAAAAAAATAAAAAACCTATGTCTATTTATAAATTAATGGAAAAAGTTTTTAAAATAAAAAAAATAGATTTAGATAATAAAGAAAAATTATCTCAATTATATATTGATATAACTTTAAGTGGTCATTTTGTTTTTCATGGAAAAGATCTTTGGAGTATTAAAGAAGAATATTTGGATTTATGGGATAAAGAATATTTTGTCAATTCTGAAGATGAAAGTAATATTAATATTAAACAAGATCAAGATGAAATAGATAAAAAAATTTGTAATTTTGATGATTTTTTATTAAAACAAAGCGATTCAGAAGAACATAATGAAGAAGAAAAAGAAAGTGAATTAATACAAGAAGATTTATATTCTGATTTTAATTTAGAAAATGATGAAATTCAAAAAAAAATAGATTTTTCAGATGAAGAAACAGAAGTCGAAAAAGAAGATAACATTGAAGAATATGAATATTTAGATGAAGAAAATAAATAAAATAAATATTTTTTATTTATTAAAATTTAAAGTTTTAAAAATTTTTTAAATTTAAATATTTTCATTAACAAAAATAGAGGTTTTTACAATGTTCTTAGGTTTTTATAATTATACTGTTATTTTAACTTATTTAAATTTATTAAGTGGTTTTACAGGAATAATTTTGTCTATTCAAAATTATAATTTTGTTAATGCTTCTATATTTTTGTTAATATCAGGTATTTTTGATATTTTTGACGGTTTTATAAGTCGTCTTAAAACCAAACGTTCTATTCAAGAAAAAAAATACGGAATTCAAATAGATTCTTTAGCTGATATAGTTAGTTTTGGTATTCTTCCTATTTTTATAGGTTGGTCTTTTTTAAAAAAAGAATATATAAGTAATAAAAATTTTATTTTTCTTTTTTCTAATTCTTTAGAAAGTTTTCAAGTATTTTTTCTTTTTTGTTGTAGTTTTTATATTTTATCTGTTTTAATAAGATTAGCTTATTTTAATGTTACAATGGAAATAGACAAAAAAACAAAATTTCAAAATTATTATGTAGGTATTCCGGTTACTTTTTCTTCTATAATTTTTCCTTTTTTAATTTTATTACAAAATATATCTAAAAAATATTTTAATCAAAAAAGCAATTTTTTTTCCTTTTATTTAGATTATTACATTCGAATTTTTCCTCTAATTTATCTTTTTTTTGTTTTATTATTATCTTTTTTATTTATTTTTGAAAAAATTAAAATTAAAAAAAATAAAAATATTTTTTTTATTTTCTGCTTAACTAAATTTTTTTTAATATTAATTTTTTCAATTTATTATTTCGATCATTAAAAGGGAAAGTAAAAAATAAATATGTCTTCTAAAATTAATAAACAAAATATAATAAAAGATAAAAGATTGAATAGTAAAAAAAAATTATTTTTATATTCTAACTTAAATAAAAATTTGTTTAAAAGAATGTTATTAAAAATTTTAACTTCTAAATTTTTTGCTAATTTAATAAGTTTTTATTTCAAATCTTTTTTTTCTAAAATACATATTTTAAAAATAGTGAAAAAAAATAATATTGATTTAAATTTATTTAAAAAAACAAAATTTAGTTCTTATAATGATTTTTTTATTAGAGAATATAAAAAAATTTCTTTTTCAAGAAAAAGAACAATTTTTATAAGTCCTTGTGAAGGATTGATTAGTATTTATCCTATTTCTAATAATAGTTTCTATACGGTTAAAAATACAAAATATCATATCAGTGATCTTTTACGTAATGATGAATTATCAAAAGAATATACAAATGGTTATATAGTTATTTTTAGATTAAGACCTTCAGATTATCATCGTTATATTTTTATAGATAATGGAATAACAATTTCAAAAACATATAAAATAAGAGGTAGATTACATACTATTAGGCCTATAGCTTTTAAATATTTTAATGTTTTTAAAGAAAATAGCAGAGAATACACTATTCTTCAAACTAAAAATTTTGATAAAGTCATTCAAATAGAAGTAGGAGCTTTATGTGTGGGAAAAATAAATAATTATAAAATAGAAAAATTTGCAAAAGGTCAAGAAAAAGGTTTTTTTTCTTTTGGAGGTTCTACAGTTATTTTGTTAGTAAAAAAGGGGATAGTTTATTTTGACGAATATATTTTAAAAAATACTCTTTTAAATAAAGATACAGAAATTAAAATAGGTCAAAAAATAGGTACTAAAAATTTTATTATTTAATTTTTTTTTTTTTTTTAAAAAAACAAAAAATTTTTTTTTAGAAGGTGAGAAATGAATAAAATTAAAAAAGAAACTAAATTTATTTTTATTACAGGAGGAGTTGTTTCTGGTTTAGGAAAAGGTATTATTGCATCTGTTTTAGGACAAATTTTAAAAAAACGTGGTTTTAAAATTTTTATGCAAAAATTAGATCCTTATATTAATGTAGATTCTGGTACTATGAGCCCTTTTCAACATGGAGAAGTATTTGTTACTACTGATGGGGCTGAAACAGATTTAGATTTAGGACATTATGAAAGATTTTTAGATGAAAATTTAACTAAATTATCTAATATTACTACAGGACAAATTTATAAATCAGTTATTTCAAAAGAGCGCGAAGGTAAATACTTAGGAAAAACAGTTCAAGTAATTCCACATATTACGAACGAAATTAAAAATAAAATTTTACAAACATCTTTTTCTCATGATTATGATATTATCATTGTAGAAATTGGTGGTACTGTAGGTGATATTGAATCATTACCTTTCTTAGAATCTATTAGACAAATACGTCATGATTTAGGAATTCAAAATACTATTTATATTCATAATACTTTAGTACCTTTTTTAAAAACTTCTAAAGAAATTAAAACGAAACCTACTCAACATAGTATTAAAGAATTAAGATCTTTAGGTATTCAACCTCAGATTTTAGTTTTAAGAAGTGAAAAAAAAATTTCTTCTGATATTAAAAAAAAAATTTCTATTTTATGTGATGTAGAAGAAAATGCTATTTTTGAAAATATAAGTGTTAAAACATTATATGAAATAGTTATTAATTTAAATAATCAAAAAATAGATGATTTTATTTTAAATCATTTTCAAATTATTAATAATGCAAAAAAGAAAGATATCATAAAGTGGGAAAAATTAGTTTGCAAAATTAATAATTTGAAACATAAGATTAAAATTGCTTTAGTGGGTAAATATGTTTCTTTTCATGATGCTTATTTATCTACTATAGAAGCATTAAAACATTCTGCTTACTATTATAATACTCATATAGATATTGAATGGATTGATTCTGATTTGATAAATGAACATAATGTTGATCAAAAATTAGGTTTGTGTGATGGTATTTTGGTTCCTAGTGGTTTTGGTTGCAAAGGAATATCAGGAAAAATAACCACTATTAAATATGCTCGTGAAAACGATATTCCTTTTTTTGGTATTTGTCTCGGAATGCAAACAGCTATTATTGAATTTGCTCGTAATGTTTTAAATTTAAAAGAAGCTCATTCTACAGAAATGAATAAAAATACTCTTAATCCTGTTATTATAGAAAAAAAACATCAAAATAAAAATTTAGGAGGTACTTTAAGGTTAGGTTTGTTTCCTTGTTTATTAAAGAAAGATAGTAAAACTTTTGATGTTTTTCAAAAAGAAATTATTTATGAAAGGCATCGTCATAGATATATTTTTAATTACGAATATTTTTCTTTATTTAATAGTCATCCTAATTTTGTTTTTGCCGGATTAGGAATGAATGAAGATAAAGATTTAGTAGAAATTATAGAATTGAAAAATCATAGTTGGTTTGTCGGTGTTCAGTTTCATCCAGAATTTGTTTCCAGGACTTTTAATCCTCATCCTCTTTTTAAAGGTTTTATTTTATCTATTTTAAATAAAAAAAATTTTAAATAACAAAATCATTAATTATTTTTATATAAATAAAAAAAATATGCTTTTGCATATTTTTTACTTTTTTTTTAAAAAAAAAGAATATTATTTATAATAAAAAATAACTAGAAATTATTCTATTTGAATATATTTCTTTTTTATTTAATATCAAGATCAGATTTTAGCGCAGTGAAAGCACTATCTAATGATGTTTGTTTTGCAACATTGTTATATGAATCAGCAAAAGTATTCGCATTATAAGTATCTGGTATTGATACGTTTTTAATTGAATTAGATAGATCTGAGAAAAGCTTAATTGTAGTATCTTTTACTTTTTTATCGTTTTGTGCATTATAGTTATTTATAACTTCTACAAAGTCATTTATTTTTTTAACTGTATCGTCTATAAGTTGTTTTGCTTTATCTTTATCAGTTATTTTTGTTGCGTCTGCTGTATTCAATTTTAAATTAGCTTCACTTTTAGCAATTGTATCTTTATCTAAAATAATTTTTGTTTTAAAAGGGAAAAGACCTGCAAACCAAGCAAAAATTAAATAAACTAATAATACAGAAACTGCAGCAATTGAACCACCAATTGTTTTACCTTTTGTAGACTGCCAAAAATTTTCATTTTGCATAATATAATTTTTTATTTTCCTCCTATATTAATATTTTGTATATTTTTTATTAAATCTTTTTTATAAAGATTCAATACCATAATTATAACATAATTTCATAATTCAATAAAAAAACATGAAAAAAATTACTTAATTTTTTTAAAAATTTTATGAAGAATTTGATCATCTTGAAAATTTTTATTAAATATTTTTTTTTGTTTTTTATTTAAAATTGTTTCTATATAATTCAGGGAGGTTTTATTACATGAAAAAGATTCTTTTATAGAATTTATGATTTCTTTATGAGAATATTTTTTATCAGAATACCAATTTTTTATTATTTCTAATTCAAAACCAGTTAAATTTTTTCCTTTTAAATTTTCTAAAATTTCTATAGTTTCTTTTATATAATTTTTTTTAATTTCTTTTTTTATATTTTTTTTTTTCATGAAAAAGTTTTCTAATTGTGAAAAAGTATTTTCTAAATTTAATATTTCTATAATTTTATCTTTTTGTTTTTGTTGTACTATATCAAAAAAATTTTTTTTCATTAATTTTTCTAATATTAATTCAATTTCGTTTTTAGACCAATTAGTTTTTTCTACTAAATTTAAAGAAGAAAAACATTCCTTTTTTTCATCATTCAGTATTAAAAGCAAAATAGTTAATTCTTTTATTTCTAAATTTAAATTTTTATATTCTTTAATTAATATTTTCTCTATATTTAAATAACCTTCTTCATAAAGCATTTTTAACATTTCATTTTCCTCTTTTAGGAGATATTTTTTTAAGTGCTTTTTGTGCAGCTTTTTGTTCAGCAGCTTTTTTTGTTTTACCAGAACCTCTCCCTAAACATTGATTTTCTAAGTAAACTTCTGCAATAAATTTTTTTTCATGTGACAAACCTTTTTCAGAAATTATTTTATAGTAAATATTTTTTTTTTCTGTTTGAACTAATTCTTGTAATTTAGTTTTAAAATCTATAATGTTTAAAGTTTTTTTTAAACATGGTAAGACAACATAATAAAAAGTTTTTTCTGCTTCTTGATATCCTAAATCTAAATAAATAGCTCCAAAAAGAGCTTCAAAAGCATCTGCTACAATAGAATAATTATGTATATATCTTTTTTTTTCACCTTTACCTAATAAGATATAATCCTTTAATTTTATTTCTTTAGCATAAATCAATAAAGATTCAACACAAACTGCTTGAGCTCTTTTTTTAGTCATAACACCTTCATTGTCTTTATTTTTTTTGTATAAATAACTGGCCATTAGAAAATTAATAACTGCGTCTCCAAGAAATTCTAATCTTTCGTTATCTTTATATTTTAAGTTTTTTTCGTTAGCGTAAGAGCTATGTGTTAAAGCATTAATATAAAAGTCTATATTTTTAGGTTTGATATTTAATCTTTTGAATAGTTCTTTCATATATCTATTCATTTTTTTAAAATTATTTTAGGTTTTTGTTAATTTTATCAAAAAATTTTTTTTCTACTAAATTTTTAGCTTGAATAATAGCTTTATAAAAAGAATAATATTCAGAATTACCATGAGCTTTAATAACAATTTTTTTTAAACCTAAAAGAATCGCTCCTCCTAATTCTTTATTATCTATTTTTTTTTTTATTTCTTGTATTTTTTTTTTAAATAAAATTTTACTTACTATTTTTTTAAAATAATTTTCAGTCATAATTTTTTTAAAATAATAAAGTAATGTTTCTATGGCTCCTTCGTAACTTTTTAAAATCATATTAGTAGTAAATCCATCACTTATTAAAATATCAGCTTCAGAATTTAAAATATTATTCGGTTCTTCATTACCTTTAAAATATATATTTTTTTCTTTAGAAAGTAATTCAAAAGTTTCTTTTTCAAATTCTCTTCCTTTATTTTTTTCTGAACCTATGTTTAAAAGCTTTACTATAGGTTTTGATATTTTAAATATTTCTTTCATAATAACTGAAGAATAAATAGCAAAATTTAAAATTTGTTTTGGTTTTAAACTAATATTAGCTCCTGCATCTAATATAATTTTTTTTTTTTCATTATTTAAAGAAGAAAAAATAGGAGCTAAAGCAATTCTTTCGAAATTTTTTAATGTACCTATAATTAAATAACTTGATAGAATTAAAGCTTGTGTAGGACCTGCTGAAACTACTCCGTCAACTTCGTTATCTTTAGCTGCTTGAAGAGCTAAAAACATAGAACAAGAAGGATTATCTCTAAGTTCTTCTCTTATATTACAAACATCCATATTTAAAAATTTTGGAGTATGTATTATAGAAATTCTTTGATTAATTTGATCATGTAATTTGATTGAAATATCCTTATTTATAATATTATTTATTTTATCTTTGTCTCCATATAAAATAATATTTAATGATTTTTCTTTTTTTAATGCTTTTATTGCTCCTTTGACAATCATTTCAGGTGCGAAATCTCCACCCATAGCATCTATTGATAATTTAATCATTGATATAATTCCTTATTTTTAATAATATTTAAAAAATTTATTTGATAATATATGAATCAATTATAAATTTTTTAAATATTTCCTATAGATTATATCATATTTTATAATGTATTTATTTCAACTTTCTATTACTTTCTATTTAATATTTAAAAAAAAAATTTTTAAAAAACAGAATATTAATGAATTATATTAATAAAAAAATATTTATTTAAACATTTTTTTATGTTATAATAAATACTTAATTAAAAAAAGTTATCCTAAACAAAGCTAGATAATTTGATAAAATTTATTTTTTTAATTAATTTTTTTAATTATTTTTTTTGTTTTTTTTGTTTTAATAATAATTAAAAATATTTATTAGAAAGTTGTTTTATTTAATTTTTTATGAAAAGAAAAAATATTTTTTTTTACTTTTTATTTTTAATAATTTTAATAATAAATATAATAATTTTTTTTGCATTTTTAAATATTAGTTTTTTTTTATTTTTTGAAAAAAAATATTTTTTAAGTAAATTTAAATATAATTTTTTTTCAAAAAAAAATTATATTTTACCAAGATTAAAAGTAGAAAATTATCAAGAAAATTTAGAATTAGAATCAGACAATAAAAAAAACGAAATATATAGAATGTCAGGTTCACGTATAGAAGATATAATAATTAATAATTTTTTTAAAAAAAATTCAGAATTAAATGAAAAAAATATAAATAAAATTAAATTATTACATAAAAATTATGAAGATATAATTATAAATATTTTGTCTTTTATATTGTTGGATTTGCATTCAAAATATAGTTTTTATGATTTTGATTCTAAACAAATTAATGATAAAGAATATATTTTAGATTGTTTAACTAGATATGATATTTTAAAAACAGAAAAATTACCTATTTTTGTATCAAATATAAGAAAAGTTAATTTGCGAGAATCTTCTTTAACATCAGAAAAGAATATTTTGGCTTTCGTTAAAAACGAAAATTTATATAAAAAATATTTAAAATTTAAAGACAAGTATTCTTTTTCTCAATTCGAATTAGTAGCATCAGATGTTTTTTTTTATGAAAGTGATGAATTAAATAAACTTTTTGATTTTTTTATTTTTCGTATTTCTCAAAATGAAGAAATTAATCGCAAAAACAAAGAAGTTTTAACTCAAAAAAGAGATCAGTTAACAACGACAAAACAACAACTTATCGCTTTAGAAACAGAAATTCAGTCTTTAACAACAGAAATTAATCGCAAAGACAAAGAAGAAACTTTAATCAACCGCAAAGACGCTTTAGCAAGTAAAAAACAACAAC
>NZ_VWOH01000007.1 GCF_009268075.1 'Cynodon dactylon' phytoplasma
CTTAGACGAAGATAAAGATTATTATATTGGGGATGCGAGTTTACCTTACAGTCCAGAACAAAAAAGAGTTTGGGTAGGATTCTATCCTCGAAAAGAATGTCATTTACATTTTAATCCGGTTCGAAACACCCTCAGTGTGTATACGGAGAAGTTTAATACTCAATAAAAGATAAAATCATTACTAAAAAGGAGTAAAAGAAATAATGAAAATCAACTTAAATCTCAAAAAAATAATTAAATGGCTGATCTTTCTTTTACTCCTTTTAGTCATTCTTTTCTTTGTGATTGGTTCGTTTTTACCTCAACCTCCTTTTAAACAAATACCTATTCCGGAACCTAGAGTTCAAGAACTGCGTAGATGGACAATAAATAACCAACCTATGATAGAAAAAACATATACTTTCTATGGTTTAAATGGTTTAGGTTATTATCAAAAAGAATTAGAAAAAGAAGAAAAGAAACCTACAGCTGAAGAATTAGCTAAACAAGATCCGGAAGCAGCCAAATTAAGTCCTTTAGAAATAGAAGAAAAAGTTAAAGATCAAAATAAAATAACATTGTATCAAAGTCGTCTTAAAACTCAACAAGAGCCCACGGATATCTTACCTTTCCAAAAACAACCTTTTGGTGATTGGAAAGAAACTGATAATCTTAGACCATTTGAAGACGACGGTGTTTTTAGGAAAGCTACTGCCCTTGATTCTCTTTTATTTTTATATCTTAAAAATTTTAAGATAAATCCAGGATTAGGAAAGAGAGCAATAGGTGAATTTTCATTTGATTATCAAGGACCCCAATATCTCTTAGAAGAAGATAAAGACTATTATATTGGAAATGCTAATTTATATTACAGCAATGAAAATGAGCGTTTTTATAATCGGAAAACATATCACCTTCACTTTAATCCGGTTCGAAACACTTTAAGTGTTTATACAGAAAAGTTTAATGTTAATAAATAATTTTCCGTTAAAATAACAATTAGTGAAAAGAATATTAAAACATGACTAAAAAGGAGTCAAAGTAATTATGAAAATAAACTTAAATCTAAAAAAAAACCTCAAATGGCTCATCATTCTTTTACTCCTTTTAGTAATTCTTTTTTTTGTGATTAGTTCATTTCTACCTCAACCACCTTTTAAACAAATCCCTATTCCTGAACCACAAATACAAGAAATGAGAAAATATTTAGATAATTTTATTATTTTTTCTAAAAAAAAACACTTATTTTTAGATAATAATTTGCTTATATGTTAAAATAATTCTAAAAAAATATAAGAGAGTAAATAAAAAAATTGTGATAGAATTATCAAAACGTCAAAAAAAATTTGCTAATAATATTGTAAAAACATTAAGAAATAAAAAAAAAAAGTTTGTGTGTTGCACCTACAGGAGTAGGCAAAACAATTATATTTACTGCACTTTTAGAATACTTTTTTAGAACAAATCAAGTAAAAAAAATATGTGTTTTATGTCATAGAGATGAAATTAATGTTCAAAATAAAAAACGTTTTGAAGAAATTAATCCTTATATTACCACAGGTTTATTTGATGGCAAACATAAAGATTGGGATAAACAAGCTATTTTTGCTATGTTTCAAACTCTTGGATTAGATAAAAATTTGTTAAATTTAGATGCTATTGATATGTTGATTGTTGATGAAGCACATCGTGCATCAGCTTCTTTGTATCAAAACATTATTAATTATTTCAAAATGAAAAATGATAATTTTAAGCTTTTAGGTTTTACTGCTACCCCAGAAAGAGGAGATGGAATAAATTTATTAGATACATTCGATAATGTTGCTGATGAAATTACAATAGACGAAGCTATTAAAGAAGGTTATTTAATCGAACCAGAAGAAGAAATCATCATTTTAGAAGATAAAAATATTCAAGAAAAAATGGCTAAATTAAAATATAAAAATGGTGAATATGATATGGATCAAGCAGAAGAAATAGTAAACAACCTTCTTTTAAATAATAGAGTTTTTGATAAATGGAAAGAATATGCTAAAGATAGACAAACTATTATTTTTTGCACTAATTTAAAACATGTTAATAGTGTTACAGAACATTTTAAAAAAAACAATATAAAAACAGAATCTATTTCGGAAAAAACGACTTTTTATCAAAGAAAAGAGATTTTAAATGATTTTAAAATAGGTAAGATACAAATTTTAATTAATTGCAACATTTTAACAGAAGGTTTCGATGAACCATCTGTATCTTGTATTATGATTTTGCGTCCTGTACGTTTTAGAACTACTTTTTATCAAATAATAGGTCGTGGTTTGAGGAATAATAACGGAAAAAAATGTCTAATTATATGTTGGGGTTATAAAAAACATATATTTGAGCATATTTATTATGTTTTAGAAGAAGAATACAAAAGTAATTCACGATATATAAAAAGATATTCCAAAGAAAGAAATAATTATTCAGAAAGTAGAAAACCATCTAAATACATTTATACCGATGAATATGAAACAAAAAAAATTAATATTACTGAAATAAAAATTAAAAAAAAATTAAAAGATTCTGAATTTGAATGGTATAAAATTTTTAATAAAGAAAACATCACAGGTTTTATAACAAAAGGATATTATAATAAGGAATCTTGGGTTTTAATTGTTTATTTAATAAATAAAAAAGAATTTATCGTTATTTCAGGTAAAACAGATAATGATTTTAATATTTTAACTTTAAATAAAGATAAAGATTATTTAAATTGTTTAATTAAAGGAGAAAAATGGCTTAAAAATTTAGAAAATGAAAAAAAAACACATTACAAAAGAAATATAAATAAAGGTATTAGTGAAAAACAATTAAATAATCTAAAAAATATTAAATTTCCTGAATTAATTAGAGAATTGGAGGAATCAAAAAAACAAGAATTAACAAGTTTTCAAGCAAGTCTTTTAATAACTATTTGTTTTAAAATAGAAAAAATTAAAAACATTTTAGGCATAGAAAAACTGGAATTATGTTTAGAAAATATTTCTCAAAATTTAGTTATTTTTTAAATATTTTTTTATAAAAGAATAAAAAAAACTGAAATATAAAATTAATTTTCTTAAACTTTCTTGCACTTAATAAAAAGGAGTAAAAGTAATTATGAAAATAAACTTAAATCTAAAAAAAATCCTCAAATGGCTCATCATTCTTTTGCTCCTTTTAGTCATTCTTTTCTTTGTGATTGGTTCATTACTACCTCAACCACCTTTTAAACAAATCCCCATTCCAGAACCACAAATTCAAGAAATGAGAAAATATCTAGATAATAACCAACCTATGATTGAAAAAAGATATACTTTTTACGGTTTAAACGGGTTAGGTTATTATCAAAAGGAATTAGAAAAAGAACAACAAAAACCGATAGAAGCTCAAAATCCTTATTTAATTACTTTCTTAAAACAACGTAGTCAAACTCAACAAGAACCCACGGATTTCTTACCTTTTGTTAAAAACCCTTTTAAAGAATGGCGTGCTACTGATTCTGGTGTCCCAGTATTTTATAATTCTACTTTGAGTAAAGGAACAGTCTTAGATTCGCCATTAAATCAATATATCACCCTAAGATGTGAAGAAGTTTTAGGACGAGTATGGCTTTATTATACGGGACCTCAATATCTTTTAGATGAAGATAAAGATTATTATATTGGGGATGCGAATTTACCTTATGATCCTCAGAAACAAATATCTCAGCGTAAACAATATCATTTACACTTTAATCCGGTTCGCAACACCCTCAGTGTGTATACGGAAAAGTTTAATGTTAAATAAAATTAAATATTAAAAGAGGAATTATATTGCTATGAATTTTAATGCTATTACAGAAAAAGATATTGAACAAAAAGTAGTACGTAAACTAGAAAAATTAGGTTATATTTTAGATTTTCAAAATCCTTTTCAAGATGTTTATCAATATAAACCTAAAAATAGTTATGATTTTATCAAATTAAATAAAAAAAAACCTGATTTTATTATTTATGATCAAGAAAAACCTTTAGCTATTATTGAAACTAAAAAACCTCATAGTAATTTGTTTCAAGCTGAAATACAAGCGGAAAATTATGCTAATATTTTGGGAATACCTATTATTTTTACTTATGATGGATTTCGTTTATTTACTAAACATCTTTTATTCAAGCAAGAATTACAATACGGTAACACTCCTTTAACTGATTTTATTGATAAAAAAACTTTAAAAAAATTTATTCAAACGCCTAAAATTGATTTTAATTTTGGTAAAAAAATTACTTCTGAAACTAATTTTATTCATGAATTAAAAAAAATAGAAGATATTCTTTGGACAACAGGGTTAAAAAAAGGAGACGAAAGATTTACCGAATTTTGCAAAATATTGTTTCTTCGTTTAATATCAGAAAAAGAAAATAAAAATCTTTGGGAAAATATTGTTCAAGCAGAAATATCCGAAAAAATATATTTAATCAATGGTAATTTAGCTAAATTAAATAATCAATATCAAATGGGGAAGTATGGAGAAAAATTACAATTAGATCCAGAATATAATAATAAAGAAGTAGCGAAAATTATACAGAAATTAAATGAAATTGATTTTACCAATACTTCTTTAGATATTAAAGGAAATGCCTTTGAATTTTTTTTAGGTTACAGAGGTTTAAATGATGATTTAGCTCAATATTTTACTCCTCGTAATATTATTCGTTTTATGTGTCATTTAACAGTACCTCGAATAGGAGAAAAAATTTATGACCCTTTTTGCGGTTCAGGCGGTATTTTAATTAATACTTTTGAATATATGAAAAAACAAATCCTAGATAATGAAAAACAAAAATTTAAAATACTTCGTGAAACATCTATTTTCGGAACAGATATTAATAATATCGCCTATGTTGCTAAAATGAATATGATTTTAGTAGGAGATGGACACGCAAACATTATCCAGCAAAAAGATGGTTCTTTAATAAATAAAAGAACTAGCCAATATGATGTTGTAATGACTAATATTCCTTTTAACTTGCCTATTAATAAGTTTGATTATCATATTGCTTCTTTATATCCTGTAAATTCTAATAACGGTAACGCTCTTTGCATTCAACATTGTTTAGATTCTTTGAAAAAAAGTTTAAATTCTCGAGCTTGTATTGTTATTCCTGAACAATTTATTTTTCATCAACCATTAAAAAATATAAGAGAATATATTATTAATCATTATAATGTTAAAATCTTTTCTTTACCACAAGGAGTTTTTGAACCTTATACAACAGCTAAAACATGTATTCTTTATTTAGAATACCAAGGTATCCCAGGTAAATTAGAGTTTATTAATATTCATCATGTAGGTTTTAGTTTGAATAAAAATAAAAATAAAATTGATGCTAATGATTTAATTAATTATTTAAAAAATCCTAAGGAATACCTAGATAAAACAGAAATGACATGGAAAGAAATTGCTGATAATAATTTTTCTTTTAAACCGAATAATTTACAAAAAGATATAAAAGGTATTAGAATAAATGATATTTTATCCTTTTCTCGTCATAGTATTAAATTAGAATCAGAAAAAGAATACTTTGAAATCACTTTGAAAGTACATGGTCAAGGAATCCAAAAAAGATGTTTTAGAGGAAAAAAGGCTCAAGTTAAATTCAAAAAAGGAAAAGATTTTGGTAGTCAAAGATTTGTTATTAAAGATGAAGATTTTATTTATTCAACAATTGATGCTAGAAATGGATGTTTTAGTAAAATCATTCCAGAAGTAAGAAATGCCCTTTATTCAAATACTTATTGTTGTTTTAAATTAAAAAAAGATTATCAATTTTTAAATCTTGATTTTTTAACTCATTTATTAAATAATGAATATTTTATTAATTATTTTGAAAAAATAAGTTCTGGTACTAGTAATAGAAGAAGTGTGAAAAAAAATGATTTTTTAAACACTATTATACCTTTTAATCAGGCAGAATTATACCAATATAACGATTTTTTTAAAAAAAGACATCATCAATTGAAAAAAATAGAAAAAGAAAAAAAACAAATTAAACAACAAATTGAACAAAAAATCAAAAAATTATTAATGAATAAATTTGAAAAAATTTAAATAGTTTAATACTAAATAATTTTCCTTTACCATACAATTTTTTCAATAAAAAAAAGACTAACTTAGTAGTCTTTTTATTTACTTTTTTACTTTTATTTAGGAGATTAACAAAAAACACCTGATTAATTACTAAAAAACTCTTTATAATAAGAATGTTCGTATTTAAGTAATGAAAAGAGAAAAAAGAGGTTGTAATACTCAATAATGTCTTCTAAAAAAATGAAAAAATATACTTTAGAAACAAAAAAAGCTGTTGTTCAAGCTAAAATTCAAGGCATGAAAGAGACTGATATTATCAAAAAATTCCAAATTAAACATGCTTCTTACATTTATGATTGGATGAAAAAGTTTAAGATTACTCATTATCCTGGTAAAAAAAAACATTATTCTTTAGAAACTAAAAAAGCCGTTGTTCAAGCTAAAATTCAAGGTATGAGTAACCCACAAATTATTAAAAAATTTCAAATTAGTAGTAAATCTGTTATTAAGAGATGTATGAAACAATTTCAGATAACTCATTATCCTTCTAAAGAACTAAAATATTCTTTAGAAACCAGAAAAGCTGTTATCCAAGCTAAACTTCAAGGCATGAAGGATAAAGAAATTGTTAAAAAGTTTGGATTAAACACTCATACGGTTATTTATAAATGGTTGAAACAATTTAAAATTACTCATTATCCTGGTCAAAAACATTATTATTCTTTTGATACTAAAATTAAAGTAGTTTTAGCCAAACAAGCCGGTTGGACTAGTAAAAAAATTCAAGCTCATTTCGGTATTCAAAGTCGTTGGCAAATTAGAAAATGGTATTCGTGGTTTAAACAACAAAAACTCCATCATCTTTCTCAACCGAGAGGCAAAAATTACCGTTATCAAAAAAAATTTTATCATCCTTTTTTTGACTCAATTAAAAAAGAAATTAAAAAAATCTTAGCTTTAAAACCCAAAAACAACCCCCAACTTTATTTAAAGATCATCACTAAATATGCTCCTAAAGTAGGTTTAAATCAGCTTTTAAAATGGTTAAATTTTCCTAAAAGCACGTATTATCGTTGGTTAAAGGGCGAAAGTAAAGAAGCTGTAGTTACTGTTTTAGATTTAGCTCTTCAAAAAATAGCCAAACGTCATCGTGATTTTAACAGTGAAGGAGAAGGTCGTTATTTACTAGGTTATCGGCGTTTACACTGTAAACTGAAACTAGTTGGTTTTAAAGTTAATCCGAAAACAGTTTATCGCAAAATGAAGAAATTCGGTTGCCTATGCCAAACTCCTAAAAATAGTTTTTTTCTGCAAAGTTATAAAAGACAAAAGAATGGTTACGAAAAGCCTTTAGCACGTTTTAATCTCCTTCAAAATAATTTTCGAGCTCAACGTCCCTACCAAAAACTTTGTGGCGATTTCACTTATCTTCCTTATGGAGAAAATAACCAATTTCTTTATTTAGCAGTAATTATGGACTTATATAATCGAGAAATTATTGCTTATACTTTTTCGGAACAACAAGACCATCATTTGATTAGTCAAACTTTAAAAAAATTACCAGTTTTGAAAGAAGCTGGTTTATTTCATTCTGATCAAGGAGTCCAATTTATTCATCAAAAAATTAAAACTATTTTACAAGAAAAAAATTTAATTCCTAGTTTTTCTGAAAAGCAAGCACCACAACAGAACAGTTGCGTAGAGTCGTTTTTTAGTACTTTAAAGAATGAAAAAATGTTTAATGAAAACAAAAAACGTTTAACTTTCAAAAGAATCAAACGTAAAGTAACTCGTTTTATCGAATACTATAACCGTAAAAGAAGATTAAAATACTTAAATTATTTATCTCCTTACCAGTTTAAACAGAAACAAATACAAATACTTTAATTTTTTTACTTTACATATCTTAATAATAAAGATATCATTAGTATAGTTAACAAATATATTATTAATGGTTCCTCATATCCATAAAAATATTAAGGAGTAAGTTGATGACTCAAAATAAAATAAATATTTTTGATGTAGCTAATTATTTGATTGAAAAAATACCTAGTATTACTAATATGAAACTACAAAAACTGATTTATTATGCTCATGCTTATCATCTAGTTAAACAAAAAGAAAAATTAGTTGATAATACTTTACAAGCTTGGATTTATGGTCCTGTTTTTCCAGAATTATATCAAACATTTTGTAAATACTCTTATTTACCATTAAAATCCACTGAGAAAGGGGATTTCCATCAATTAACTGAAATACAAAAAGCTTCTTTAGATCAAATTATTCAAAGATATGGTCATTTAGATTCTGGGGATTTGAGTGAACAAACTCATAATGAAGATCCTTGGTTAGATGCTTACAACATGAGCCATGATTGGGAACAAAATGTTATCACTGACCAAGCTTTAGTTAAATTTTTTCGCAAAGTTTTTCGTTAAAGCTAGATATTAAAATGAATTATTTAAATAATCGATTTCGTTTTCCATCTATCAGAGTAATTGGTTTTATGAATAGAGATTTACAAGGGAAAATTTTTGGTCTTATTTGTTTTGATTTAAATCATCAAATTTACAACATGAGTTAATGTAAAAATAACTAATTAATCAGCTCTCTTTTAAGAGGGCTTTTTTAGTTAGAAAAGTGGCGGGCACGCGGCGGACACATATCTTTTTTTCTTTTTTTTCTTTTTCTTTTCTTTTTTTATATCCTGAAATACTTTTACATATTATTTATTTTTTATTTTTTTTTAAGAAAGGAGAAGAGGGAAAAGCTCCTCTAAGCTTTTTCCCTCTGTATCCTTTCCTTTTTCTGAATGCTTTTCTTTTTTTCAAAAGCTTTTTCAAAGAGGGAGAGAGGAAAAAAAGCTCTCCCAAGCTTTTTTTGCCTCTCAACCTCTCTCTTTTAATTTTTTTTTTACTTTTTTGTCAAGAAATTTAAAAAAGTACTTGACAAAAAAACTTCTTTTAGATAAAATAGGGGTGAACGTTAGTGAACAGTATATATATATATTTAACTTACTTACTTACTATAGTAAGTAAGTTAAATATATATTTCTTTTCTTTTTTCTTTGGTACTTTCTTTTTTCTTTAAATTTTTTTTCAAAAATTAAATTTTTAAATTTGAATTAAAATATGAAATGTTTTAAATGAGGAAAAGGTTTACTCTAGATTTGAAATATTTTATATAAAACTTAAACGTAGCTCAACGAAAGAGGGTTGAGTAGTAGTAAAATATTAAGTATTCATTTTTTTTTATAAAAAGAGATTATATGAGAAATAAAGATGTTTTTCTTGATTGTTTTTTCTTTTTTTATGATGAAAAATGGTTTTTTTATGATTAAATTTAAGTAATATTTTGTTTAGGAAAAACAGACTTTTCGTAGTTTTTTTTTAATATATTTTTTACTTTTTAATAGTTACTCATTTTTTTTTGAAAATGAAAGACTTTTATGCAAATGTTATTTTTTTAAAAAAAGTCAACAATACTAGTTGACTTTTCTTTTTTTTTAGTTATACTAGCTGTAGTTAATTAACGATTTGACTATTTGAAAAAAAAAGAGAAGAAAAAAAGTTTTATTTCTTTCTTTTTTTCAGTCAAAACGGGATTTTGAAACGGTGCCATTATTTTGGGTCACATCCAAAATTTATTCGGGTTTTGTTATAGGTGTTATTATTGGTTTTTGTATTATTTTCAATTTATTTAGTTTGTTAAAATC
>NZ_VWOH01000008.1 GCF_009268075.1 'Cynodon dactylon' phytoplasma
CTATTAAAAACAGTTTTTTTTTAACTGTTTTTAATAACTAAAAAACAGATTATTCATATGAAAACTTTAAAAAGAGATTGACAAAAACACCTTAATTTTTAAAAAACAATAGCTTAAAAATCAATTTTAGAATTAAATAAAACTTAAGTATCCTTAAAAGGTTTTTGTTGAGCTCTGTTGAAATTTGAATAGAAATAGAAGAAGTTTAACAGACAACTTAGAGGTCAGTTTCGCGGCCAGGCCTGCCGCCGAATTTTTTTCATCTATAACTATTATCAAAATTTTTTCTATAAAGAATTTTATCATCATTAATTTTAATATGAATTGTATTAGGAATAATATAGTCTTGTTCTGACTTATCAATTTTTTTAAATTGTTCTTCAAAAGAATTTTCAGGATTCCACAAAGTAATAGAAAGTTTATTTCCAATTATTTGTCTTATGTGACCTCGACCATATTTTACATTTGCACGATCTTGATTACAGCCAAAACAGAATGTTCGCATATCTATATCTTCATCACAAATATAAGATATTTTGAAATTTTTGTAAACATCTACTTCAAATTCATCATTATACTTTTTTTTAGAAAAATCAAATTTACCATTCATAAAATTGAAAGGTCTATTAATTAAATCTAAAAAAGAAAAAATAAACTGGGTTTTACCAATATTCTTAGGACCTTCAATAGCGATACTTTTACATCTATGATTATATCTTCTTCTAGGAGCTTTAATTGATAATTGTTCAATTATATTTCTCATAATAAAAATTAAATCTGGATTATCTAAATTAAAAGAACGTAAATGATACTGTGGATAAGTTCTCAAACTAAAAAATTCATTTTGCATAAACATAAAAAAATATAAATTCTCCATTTCTATTTTGATTTTAGTTTTTTAATTAAAAAAACTTTTCAAATAAATCATTCACAGTATTGATGCCTTTAGGCCATCCAATTTTTTTATTATTTTTACCTATTCCTGTAAGCATAATTTCATATATTACATTAAATTTATAACAACAATCATAAAAAAGATAAGGACCTTGAAAATCAATTTCGTAAAAATCAATACACTTTTCACAATCAAGTTGTTGAAATTTCTTATAATCAACACAACTAACAAGATGTTGAAAATGTCTATCTTTACACAATCTATCACATAAAATATCAACTTGAGAAAAAGTAAGTTTTTTAATTTTTTGATTAAAAAATAAAGTGTTTATAGCAACTATTTCTTCAATAGTATAATCAGATAAAGATCTTGATAAGTTTTTTTGATCAAAATGTTTTCTAAAACGAAAATTTTCTAATTTAGAAAGTTTAGTTTTTCCTTCATCAGTTTTCATTAATTTCCAAAATTCATCAAGTTTTTTTCTTTTTAATTCTTTTACTATTTCTATTTGCTCTTCTTCGTATTCTTCACATGATTTATATTTTTTCATATTTTTTTCTTTCTAATTAATTTAAAAACATAATCATTATAAATATTTCCTTATTAAAAAAGACAGCATTAAAAAAAAAAAAAAAAACAGCGTGCAGGTTTTAAAAAGAAAACTTTTTTATGTTTTGTCTTTGCATAAGTGTGTTATAAAACATGGAGTCAAGGAGTCAAAATGCAAAAAAAAGTAGTAAAACACAAGAATATTCGAAAATTTTTGTGACTCCGCTTTGACTAATATGACGGAGTCACAGGAGTCAGAGTCTTTTTTTACTTTGAATAATCGAGTCAAAAAACATCTGACTCCTAGGAGTCAATTACAAGGAGTCACAAAAAGTATCGAAAAAGCCTGGAAAAAAGTGTAAAAAAGGCTGTTTTGACTCCTTGAATGTATATTACTAATGCATTTTTTAAAAAAAATTTCTTCTTTTTACCTTCACGCTTTTTTTTTTTTTTTTAAACTATATATAATTTGTCTATATTTCGGTATTTTTCTGATTCACAATTTATAAATTTACAATTTTTTTTAATGTAATCTATTATTTTTTTATTTTTTAAACCATGTAAAAAAGGATATAAATCAGAAATAAAGATGTTTATTTTGTTTTCCATTTTTATTTCTCTTATATCTTCGTACAAAGGTTTTATTATAAAATCTTTTCTATCTAAAATTTTTTCTAGTAGTTTTGCTTCATATATTTTATTTGCTTTTTGGAAGAACATATTTACATCTGCTTCATTGTTATAATGTGATCTAGTAAAAAATAATCTGGAAATAATACCAGCCGAATGGTTTTTTTTTAAGTTAAATTTTTTCATTATGCTATCACATAATGAACTGATACCTAATGAATTGTATTTTTCTATTACGAGATTTTTAGGATATTCTGGGTCTTTTCTTTTTTCAAAAAAAGTTAATATTTCTTTTTTTATTTCACTATCTTTGAAGGATTCTAACTGATAAGCTTTTTGTATTTCTTCATTAGTTCTATGATAAATATGTGGTAAATGTTCTCTAAACATCTTTTTTATCATGCTATTTGTATTTGTTTGCCAATATAAATATTTGTAATTATTACTAAAAAAATCTTTAAATTTTTCTTTCGCTTCTTCTCTTTTTATTTTATTTTCTTGATAATCTTTGTTTATTTCTTTTAATTTTTCCAACAATATTAATTCAATTTCTTTTTTCATTTTATATTTTTTTAATTCCTTATTATAAATAGATTCTTTTATATGTTTCTACGTCATATTTTCTTAAAACATCATCAGCATCTTTACAATTTGAGTACTTTTCAGGGATTTTTTTAATTTCATTAATTATTTTTTTATCTTCTAACTGTTTTTTAATTCTCAAAGCATTTTTTTCTCCCGCCTCGTCCTTGTCAAAAGCAATTAAAACTTTTATTTCATTCTTTTTTAAGAACCTTAAAACTGTTTCTGATAAATAACTCGTAATGGTTATAATGCCTACAGCGTTCTTAATCCCGTTTTGATGACAACTCATACAAAACCTTCATGTTCATTTTTTTTGTTGTAGATATTTAGATTAAACCATACGCCAATAATATAGTATGACTGAGTTCTTTAAGCATTTAGGTTAAACGATCGTTATTAATTATGTCGAAAAATGCATCGTATGCTTAATCTATAAGTATGGGAATGATCAAACATCTACTAAAGCATCTTTACGATTTTTCTTAGTGCTTTAATTGTTTAGTCATTCCCATTACTTATAAACAGCATAGCATGCATTTTTTTAGACATAATATCATAATCCCATTGATCGTTTTAACCCTAAATACCAGGCTTTAAAGAACTTCAGTCATACTAATATTTTATTGGCCGTATGGTTTTACCAAAGCTTATCTAAATATCTTACAACAAAAAGAAATGATTTTACATGAAGGTTTTTGATGTGATGAGTTGTCATCAAAACGGGATTAAGAACGCTGTAGGCATTATCACCATTACGAGTTATTTATCAGAAACAGTTTTAAGGTTCTTAAAAAAACATGAAATAAAAGTTTATATTGCTTTTGATAAGGACGAGGCTGGTATAAAAAACGCTTTGAGAATTAAAAAACAATTAGATGCTCAAAAAATAATGAATGAAATTAAAAAAATTCCTAAAAAGTACTCAAATTGTAAAGATGCTGATGACATTTTAAGAAAATATGACGTAGAAACATATAAAAGAATCTATTTATAAAAAAAAAAAAAAGCGCGAAGGGAAAAAAAGAGAGAAAATAATTTTTAATCCAAATCTTTTGTAGTTTCAACAGTCAGCAGTCAAAATGGCCTTTTTTTCTTTTTTACTGCGATTAATTCAACAAACGCTTGACTGCTGACTGTCACAAAGTGACTGTTTTGACTGTTATCTGACAGTCACTGACAGTCAGAAGTTTTTTCGAATATTCTTTTTTTTACTACTTTTTTTTGCATTTTGACTGCTGACTGTTGAAATATAAAAAAGATTAGAAAAATTTTATATTCTTTTCAAAGCCCTCACGCTGTTTTTTTTTTTTTTTAATGTTGTTTTTTTTTAATAATTAAATATTTATAATTATTATGTTTTTCTATCTTAAAAGTTTAATTAGAAAGTTGTATAAAATGGAAGAAAATTTTGAATTAGAAGGTTATAAAAAATATAAAGCTTTTAAACTTAAAATGTTAGAAAAATTGCCTTTATGTGATTTTGATATTGATGATATTATCGATATGACCTTTTTTTCTTTTTGTGAAAAATTAAAGAAATTAAATTTTTATCAATTAGACAAGTTATATGAGAAAGTTTACAATAGTGAAAGATTTAAAACATTGAGAAAATCTAAGAAAGGACTTTATAATATGTATTTTTTAGTTAACATAAATAACAAATTTAATGCTTTATCTGAAATGATTAGTTTAACTTTTGTTGAAGGTGATAAACCTCAAAAAGATGTTTGGCCAGTTCATAATATTAAAATTGTTGATGATTTTTTTAAATAAAAATTAATTAGAAAGATAAAAAAATAAATTGAGAGAATTATTGAATATATTGGATGAAAAATCCTATGTTGCTTTAGTTGGAAATTTTTTAAAACATTCTAAGTTAGAATTTAAAGAAGGTAAAGATGGTAGTTGGTGTCATTTTAAATTATCAGTTAATCAAGAATATAGAAAAAAAATTAATAATTTAAATATCATTGAAGTTATTTGTTATATTAGTCGTCCTACTACACAAATTCGTTGTTTAAAAAGATATTTTGATAACAAAGAATCTTCAGTTTTAGTTGTAGGTTCTCTAAAAAATATGGTTATTTATGCTGTTAATATTACTTTTTTAAAAACTAGAACTAGACTAGGTTTTGATAGTTAATTTTATGATAAAACATGATCACATCATTCCTCCTTTGACTGTTTTTTTAACAGCACCAAATAGTATTGATAAAGTTAAAATTGCTGAAAATATAATGAAGAATAAATATTTTTATGAATTATTTAAATGTAAGAAAATATTTTATGTAGATTCTTTTCATCAACCTAGAACAGATTTTTTTTATCGTTATGATAAAGAGAAATTTGTTATTTTTAACAATTATATTCCTCCTTCTTATGAGAATTTTGTAGATTTTAGTAGGATTTTTCTTTCAACAGAAAAGAAATATAGAAATATTATGGTTATCTTTTTTGTTAGTGATTTGAATTGGGAAAAATATGAAAATAAAATTTTAAGCTTGAATTTTAATTTAATTTTCAATCCTATTTTTCAAATAAATTCATTTAAAGGTTTTTTTAAAGTATATTTTGAACAGAAAAAATTAAAAGATAATTTTAAAATTAATGTATGGAATTATTCTTGTGGTTATTGGGATGAAATAGGTAAAACATCTAATAATTTTTTCGATTCTAGTTCTCCTATTACTAAAAATATTGGTTTTATTTTTGAAAAAATTTTTAAATATTTGGATACACAAAATTATCCGCAATATTACAAATGATTAGAAAGAAATAATAAAAAAAGATGATAAATCATAAATTCATTAAACCTTATTTAACAGTTTTTATTCATTCATACGTAACAAAAGATAAAGGCAAAAAAATTGCTGAAAATATTTCTAGAAGTAAATATATTTTCGAAGCTTTAAAATCTAGAAAATTTTATTATGTTGATTATTCAAATTTAGATGAAGATATTTTTGCCAATTATCGACAAGAACAAATTGTTTTTTTTAATAACTATATTCCGAAAACATATAAAAATTTTTTAAACTTTGCATATTTTTTTTCTAATTATAAAATTAAAAATAATAATGCTAAATTTGTTTTTTTCATTAGTGATTTAAATTGGGAAGAATACATCAAAGAAATTTCAAAATTAAATTTTTCTATTGAATATAACAGCAATATTGATGTTAATAATAATTTTATTACTAAAACATTTGAAGGTTTTTTTAAAATATATTTTAAAAGAAATTCGGAATTTACATCAAATAGACCTGCTGAAAATCATCATACAATTTTTGCTTGGGATTATCCTAATATGTGTTGGAAAGATACACAAATTTTAACAAGTGATTTTTTACATTTAGGAAGAGAAGATGGTATTAATTTTAACCTAGCTTTTAATAGTACTTTTGAATCTATTTTTAATTTTTTAATGAAACATGAAGAAAGAACATAAAAAAAAAAAAAAACAGCGCGAAGGGAAAAAAAGAGAGAAAATTTTGACTCAAATATCATATGTAGCGTATATATTAGTGAGTCAGTGAGTCAAAACACCTATATATAAAAAAAATATTTCTTTTTAAAACCTGCACGCTTTTTTTTTTTTTTAATGCTGTCTTTTTTAATAAGGAAATATTTATAATGATTATGTTTTTAATTTAAAAAATTAATTAGAAAGAAAGTAATTAATTATTTTGGAAAAGATAAAAGGTTTAAGCGAAGTTTTTTTAGATCTTGTTAACAAAAAACGTTCAAAATAT
>NZ_VWOH01000009.1 GCF_009268075.1 'Cynodon dactylon' phytoplasma
GAAATATCATCCATAATAACTACTGGTCTAGAATCATCAAACTTTTTAGGTGAAAAATCAATTTTTCCTTTAAGATAACTATACTTCAAACCAAGTTTACGCAAAACTGTTTTAACCATTCTAGTTTTACCAATTTCAGTACCACCAACAATAAAAAGAGATTTTTTACGAACACCAGAATTCATTAATTTTAAAATCATCTTTTCAACCATATCAAAAGGTTCAGAAAGATAACTATCAAAATCATAAATTTCAGTTTCTTCAGGAAGATGACAAACAAAAGTATCTTTAGCCATAATCATAGCTAATGACCTTAATTTATCCCAATAAAGGACATTATCTAATTTATAAGCAAAAGATTTTAATTGTTGTTCAGCTTCAATTGAATTAATTAAACCACTCTTAAATAAAACCTCTAAACGAAGTCGTTCAATATCAAGTTCATTTTTTTTCTCTCTTTCATCTTGTTGACGACTTTTTTTAGGATAAACACCATTTTCAATAAAATTACCTTTTTTAATAATATATTCTCTATAAAGATCTAAATTATATCGAAATTTTTTTTTAGGTTTTTCAAAATGAGCAGTACGATATTCTTTTTCACCTTTTTCATTAATAAAAGGTAAAGCAAAAACCCTTTGAGCATCTCGAAGATCTATTTTCTTATCAAAAACTAATAAGGAATGAATATGTAAACCATCATCAGCATGATAATCATTACAACTAATATCATAAATAACTTTTATTTTATTTTTATTTTTACTATTAAATAAATTAATTTGAGTTTTTAATAATTTAATAAATTCTTCTTGAAGAATAGGAAACCTAGAATAAGTTAAACCAACCATTTTAGTATTTAATCTATAAGGTGTCCAATCATTTTGATTTTAATTACCAACAAAGATCTATTTTTTGGTATAATAATAGTGTTATTTTCCAACATTTTTTTTCCTTCCGCAAACTGTTTGAGCAGCAGTTTTTTTTATATACTCAAAATTTGTGAACTCACATGACTTTCACGCTATAATTTAATCCTTTCATAAGCCTACACGCTTTTTTTTTTTAAACATTTGCAAAACTCCTAGAATTTTAGATGTCCTGACCCCTTCATTAACAGACCAGAGTCGGGACGAACTCAATGAGGTCGTAATACCCTTCAAGCCTAACGGCTTGCCTTAAGGGTAGATTGAGGAAGGAAAGCCCCAGAAACGGACCATCTCTGCCTCAAAGCTTTTTCAAATTAAGCTAAACGAGGAACACCAATAGAAGGGATGAAAGCAGTAGCTGTTTTCATTCCTTACTTAAAGCATCCACCACAGCTCCACTAAACTTTAAAACATCACCAGTAACTGCTAAACTACGGGGCATTTCGGGAGAAGAAGAAATAGGAGAATCTTGAGATTTTTAGATTCTTGAAATTCTTGAGATTCTTCTGGTTCTTTGGTAAAGGAACTTTAGGAAAACCAAAGGTAACAGCAAAACTGTTATAACAAGCATAAAGTGTTTCTGATATTATTAAAACTATTATCAAATTGAGCTTTAATATAAAATGAACAAAATTATGTATTACTGCAGATTGAAGCGAGTTAATTGAGCTAAACTTTCATCACTAAAACCTTTTTTCTTTTAACAATTCATAAAGAACTTTAGTATAAACCTCTTTATAATGTTGATAAAGCTGAATATATTCATTTTCTTGGGGTAAAGGAGTTACAACTTTTGAGGAGCAATAACAAAAGCCGGATGGGTTTGTGGTTGAGAAGCTAATTGGGACTGTAATTGACCATGAAGATTATTTCTAGAAGCAGAAGAACAAAAAACCTAACAAAACAAAATCAAAATTAATAATAAGAAAAACCAAGTAAAAGAACATAAAGCAGGAGAAAAAGAAAACTTTTATTTCTTTTCTCATGGTCTTCTCCTTTGTTTATTTTGTTTTATCTTAGAAGATTAAAAAAAACACCAGCTATCAGGTACATCATAATAATAAAAACAAACCTGAAAAAAGTAAACCTAAAAAATGAGAAACAATTTAACAACAAAATCATTTACGTTTACCTCTTTAAAGGAGTTAACCATGTTTTTCAAAACATATTTTCTAATTCTTTGTATTGAGCATAAGGAAGTTTACCATTAGAGTTTTCTTAGAAACAACAGGTTGGGGATAATAAAAGCAATCTTTTGTTAGACTATAATATTTTTCTGTTGATAGTTTTTAGTTTTAAATAAAACTAAAAACCTTATAAACAACTGAACCAATAAAATAAAAGAAATAATAAACAATTTTAAATTTAACTAAAATACATAAGAAAACCAACAACTAACATAAAAAACAATCCAAACAATATGCAGAAAAAGATCAACTACTAAAACTTTGACTTTTTCTACATGATAAATAATGCTGAAAAACTGTCTAAAATGATATAATAAGTTGTAAAATTTTAAAATAAAAGTTAACATATTTCGCGGCTCCTCTAGCTGAAACCATATGGTTTTCCTTTCCCTGGAAAAAAGAAACTATATGGTTTTTTATTTATAAAGTTATAAAAAGCAGTCCCAAATCTATACGACACTGATACGAACGTATAAACTTGAGACCACTTGTAATTATATTATACAAATATTTTGCTGCATAATATAACTTTTTTTATTTTCAGAACTGTATCAGTGTTTCTACTTATATTATAACACATAATTTTATGAATCAAACAAAAAATAACTTAAAAAAGCTATTTATTATACGATTATTCAAAGAATCAAAATTTTCGCGGCCAGGCCTACCGCCGAAATTTTGACAAAATGATAAAAAATAGCTCAAATTTTATAAAAATTTGAACAAGAAGGTTTGATAACAAACCAAGTTAATAAATATTATATAATACTTTTTTTCAAATTTTAATAAAATTTCATCCTAGTCTAAAAAGTCTGCGGATGAAAAATAAATAATATAAAGCAATAAAAATTTTTTTTTTTTAAAACTCGATTATTCGTCATTCTCTATGTAGGCGCTTTGCGGCAATGTTAATACGCGCGCCTACATATTTCATCCCTAGTCTAAAAGTCTGGCGGATGAACTTTTAAACGATTATTCAAAAAAATACAAAAAAGGCTCTATCCGCTAGTTTTAATTAGCGGATGAGTTTTTTTCAATTACTTCAACGTTGTCATCTCCGAAAATAATTCTAGCAAGAATTTCAGCAGAACGACCATTAGCATTTTTAATTTTTGTTTAATTTCTTTTCTTCATCAGTGTAATACAAAGGACGTTCAGTATGATAATCACATTCTTTAAATTCAATAATTTCAATGTTTTTCGAACATAAATATGGTCATACTTTTCAAATTCATCATTCTTTTCACACCATCTTTCAGGATGTTTATCCGGATTAACAATATAGATAAAAAGTTTGCCACCAGTAATGGTAACAGTTCTTTGCATTTTAACATCTACTTCCGTAGTATCACCATTACCAATTAAACTTTTAATACCATCTTCGGGGTCCAATTTATAAATTTTTTGAAGAGAAATATCATCCATAATAACTACTGGTCTAGAATCATCAAACTTTTTAGGTGAAAAATCAATTTTTCCTTTAAGATA